>JBNLET010000123.1:0-38418 GCA_050305135.1 Rhodocyclaceae bacterium
CTTCCTGACCGCCAAGGATCCGGCCACCATCAAGCTGATCCGCAAGGGCATGATCGAGTGGGGCTACAAGGCACAGCGTCTCGGCCACCGGCTCGGCAGATCGCTCGGCCTGACCCGCGAGCAGCTCGAAGCGCCGCCCGCGACGCTCGGCAAGGCAGCGCTCAAGGCGCAGGTGATCCACTTCATCAACAAGCCGATGCCGGGCGGCCTGCCGAAGCGCACCAGCCGCGCGCTGCTGGACATCGAGGACGACAAGATCATCCCGGTGATCCGCAACCCGCAGTTGCCGCGCGACGAATCCGAGGCGGTGTTCTATTTCCCGGGCTGCGGCTCGGAACGGCTGTTCAGCCAGGTCGGCCTGGCGACCCAGGCGATGCTCTACCACGTCGGCGCGACGACCGTGCTGCCGCCCGGCTATCTGTGCTGTGGCTACCCGCAGACCGCGGCCGGTGAGGAAGCGAAGGGGCAGAGGATCACCACCGACAACCGGGTGTTGTTCCACCGCGTCGCCAATACGCTGAACTACCTCGACATCCGCACCGTAGTGGTGTCCTGCGGCACTTGCATGGACCAGCTGATGAAATACCAGTTCGAGCAGATCTTCCCCGGCTGCCGGCTGATCGACATCCACGAGTACCTGATGGAGAAGGGCGTCGCGCTGTCCGGCATCGACGGCGTCAGGTACATGTACCACGAGCCCTGCCACACGCCGATGAAGATCCACGACGGCAACAAGGTGGCGAACGCGCTGATGGGCACCCGCGTCGACCTGAACGACCGCTGCTGCGGCGAATCCGGCACGCTGGCGGTGTCCCGGCCGGACATCTCGACCCAGGTGCGCTTCCGCAAGCAGCAGGAGATCGAGAAGGGGGCGGAGACGCTGCGCGGCGGCGACGCGGCCGCGCCAGTCAAGATCCTGACCTCCTGTCCGAGCTGCCTGCAAGGCCTGTCACGCTACGCGGACGACGCCGGCGGCGTAGACGCCGACTACATCGTGGTCGAAGTCGCGAAGCACCTGCTCGGCGGCAACTGGATGGCCGACTACATCGACAAGGCCAATTCGGGCGGCATCGAGCGAGTCCTGCTGTAGCCCGCGTGGGCCGGCCCGCGCCGGCCTCAGGCCGCCAGCGCGGAAAGCCGGTCGCGCAGCGTCGCGATCGCGTGACGCAGCTCGCCGCTCGGCGAGCGCTCGAGCGCGCGGAAGGCCGCTTCGCGATAGGCCTTGTTGGAGATCAGTCGCGGCACGTCGATCGGCATGCCGCAATGCTCCCTGGCCAGATCATCGAAGTGGCCCAACATTCGATTGAGTTCGGCACTGACTGGCATGTTGCATCGCAATGTGTTGGTGCGGCCCCATCATCACCCAATAGTTGCCGCACGACTGTGTGAATTTGTTCCGCAGTGCACCAAATTTACCATGTGTGACGCTTGGCGAGGAGCATTTCCGCGCCAACGGCTTTTGCGACGCAGCAACGATTGCTTTATATTGATCCAAACATTTCTGCCTTCCGGCGCCCCCGACCGACTCCGATTCCGCTCCGGGTGGCCGCCTGGGACCCGCCCGTGAGGGCCGGGTCCATTGCTGCCGGCCGGGCTTCGAGGCCGGACCGTCCCGGGCTGTCGGGAAGGTGCCGGGAATCGCCGATGATCGGACACGTCGTCCCGATTTCAGCACGCCCCGCCGCCGCTGCCTAGCCGTTGCCGGGCAACGCAGCGGCGGACCCGGAACGGGCTGCGCGTGCCGGCCGGCACGGCCGCGTTCAAGCTCAGCACGATCATCGAGGGCCGGCGCGGCGTCAGGACCTTTGCACGCGGCACGGTCGTCAATCCGGCCGCGCCGTTCGCGGTCTCGGTGCCCTTCCTTCGGCCTGGTGCTGATGCAGGTTGCGGCAGAGGCCGCAGCGTCCGAGGCACGGCCTCTGCCATGACGGGACACCCTGGCACGGGGCGTCGAAAGGATTGAGAACAGGTTCGAAACGGAGAGACCCATGCTGCTTGCCACCGACCTCGACGGTACCTTCCTGGCCGGAGATCCGGACGACCGCAACCGCCTGTACCAGTTGATCGCGACCCACCCGGAGATCAAGCTGGTGTTCGTCACCGGGCGCGGCCTGGAGGTGGTGATGCCGCTGCTCTCCGATCCGACCATTCCGTCGCCCGACTACGTCATCTGCGACGTCGGGGCGACCGTGGTCGAAGGCGCCTCGCTGCAGTCGGTACAGCCGATCCAGACCGAGATCGACGTGCTCTGGCCGGGCGAGAGCAAGGTCGCCGAGGCGATGACGATGTTTCCGCAGCTCGAGCGCCAGGAGGTGCCTCAGCAGCGCCGCTGCTCCTACCTCTGCACGCCGGAACAGGTGCCGGAAGACATCGAAGCCGTGGCCAGCCGGCTCGGCTGCGACGTGCTCTACTCGGCCGAGCGCTACCTGGACATCCTGCCGCCCGGGGTCAACAAGGGCAGCACGCTGGCGCGGCTGGTGAAGCAACTCGAGATCGATCCGGAGCAGGTCATCGTGGCCGGCGACACGATGAACGACCTGCCGATGTTCGAAGTCGGCTTCAAGGGTGTGTGCGTCGGCGAATCCGAAACAGCACTGCTCAAGGCCACCGGCGACCGCGCCCGGATCTACCACGCCAACCACTGCGGCTGCGGCGGCATCCTGGAAGCCATCGTACATTTCAACTTCCTCGGCCCGGCCGGGGTGGAAGCCGCGACGCGGCCGGTATCGGAGACCGGCAAGTCCGAACTGGTGATGGTCTACCACCGCCTGCCCTACGAAGAGGCGTGGGAAAACGGCAAGCAGGTGCGCCGCCGCCACACTTCGCCGAACGGCATCCTGCCGACGCTGCTGTCGTTCTTCAAGGGCGGCCGCAAGGGAGCCTGGGTCGCCTGGTCGGTGCACGATCCGGCGCGCGGCGTGCCGTTCGAGACCCACACCCGGGTCGATCCGCGCCACTACCCGGAGCTGGTCTGCTCGCGCGTGGCGCTCTCCAAGCGCGACGTGGACATCTTCTACAAGCGCTTCTCGAAGGAGGCCTTCTGGCCGACGCTGCATACGTTCTGGGAGCGGGCGATCTTCCGCGAGGAGGACTGGGACGTCTTCATGAAGGTCAACCGCCTGTTCGCCGAGCGCACCGCCGCCGAGGCGGCCGAGGGCGCGACGGTGTGGATCCACGACTACAACCTGTGGATGGTGCCTGCCTTCCTGCGCGAGTTCCGCCCCGACCTGGTGATCAGCTTCTTCCACCACACCTATTTTCCGTCGGCCGACGTGTTCAACGTGCTGCCGTGGCGGCGCGAGATCGTCGGCAGCCTGCTGCAATGCGACTACGTCGGTTTCCACATCCCGCGCCAGGCGGAGAACTTCGTGGACGTGGCGCGCGGCGTGGCGTCGGTCAAGAAGATCGAGACCACCAATTGCGCGCCGGCCTTCCGCACCTACGGCTGCGCGGTGGGACTGGAGGAGTACACCACCGCGATCGAGGTGCGCGGCCGTCGCATCGGCCTCGGCGCCCATCCGGTCGGGCTCGACATCGGACGCGTGCGCGAGGTGCTGGCGAAGCCCGAGTCGACCGCCAGGATGGAGGAACTGCGCACCCAGTTGCGCGGCATCCGGATGATCCTGTCGGTCGAGCGGCTGGACTACACCAAGGGCACGCTGGAGAAACTGCTGGCCTTCGAGAAACTGCTGGAGGAATACCCGGAGCTGCAGGGGCGGGTGACGCTGGTCACGGTGTGCGTGCCGGCGGCGCGCGAGATGACGATCTACGAGACGCTGCAGACGCAGATCGAACAGGCGGTCGGCCGCATCAACGGCCGCTATTCGAAGGTCGGCTGGACGCCGGTGCAGTTCTTCTTCCGCGCCTTCCCGTTCGACGAAGTGGTGGCCTACTACGCGATGGCCGACGTGATGTGGATCACCCCGCTGCGCGACGGGCTCAACCTGGTTGCCAAGGAATACGTCGCCACCCAGGGCATGACCGGAGGCAGCGGCGTGCTGGTGCTGTCGGAGTTCGCCGGTGCCGCCGCCGAGTTGCACGGTGCGATCCTGACCAATCCGCATGACCCGGCCGACCTGCGCGACAAGTGCTACTACGCCATCACCCACCACCGGGCGGAAGCGCGCGGCCGGCTGCGCGAGCAGTTCGACATCGTCTGCAGCAACGACCTGCAGTCCTGGGCCGAGGGCTTCCTGGACGCGGTCGCGGCCTCGCACCAGGCGGCCGTCGAGGCCGCCGCCGAGCAAGGCGAGGCGGCTACCAGAACGCAATCACCAGCGCCATCGTCAGCAGGCTGACGAGCACCGCGCCGGTGCGCACGTCGCGCGGCGCGGGCGGCTGCGCCGACAGGCTGACGGCGCGCAGTTGTCCGGCGGCCGGCGCCTCGCCCAGCACCACCTGCCACAGCGCGGCCGCCAGCAGCGTCAACAGCAGCAGGATGGCGGCGACGATCGTGAAGTGCACCGCCAGCCAGCCGAGCTGGGTGGCGACGAACCAGGCCGCGCTGACGGCGTGGCCGGTCAGCAGCGCGCGGAACGCCGCCTCGCCGCTCAGCGTGCGCGACATCATACCGAGCGCGAACACCGCCACCAGCGGCGGCGTGACGTAGGCGAAGGCCTGCTGCAGGTAGGCGAACAGCCCCGGAAAGCGGTCGATGGCCGGCGCCCACAAGGCCGCCACGACCATCATGCCGAGCGTCGTGTAGCGCCCCAAGCGGGCCAGATCGCGCTCGCCCAGCCGGGGCCGGCGCGGCTGCACGAAGTCCGTGATGACCAGCGTCGAAGCCGAGTTGAGCGCCGAATCGACGCTCGACATGATCGCCGCCAGCAGGCCGGCCAGCATCAGCCCGGCCAGCCCGGGCGGCGCATAGGCGGCGATCAGCCGCGGGAACACCGTGTCGGGCCTTTCCAGGTCGGCGAACAGGGCCACCGCCATCACGCCCGGCAGCACCATCAGGAACAGCGGCAGCAGCTTCAGCAGCGCGGCCAGGATCGCGCCCCGCCCGGCGGTGCCGAGGTCGCGCGCACCGAGCAGGCGCTGCGCCACGTACTGGTTCATGGTCCAGTAGTAGAAGCCCAGGATCGGCAGTCCGAGCAGTGTGCCGAGCCAGGGCAGCGCTTCGTCGTCGAGCGGTCGGATCAGCGACAACTTGTCGGCCGGCACCGCCGCGACCACCGCTGACCAGGAATGGTCGAATTCGCCGAACACGGTGACGAACAGCACGCTCGAGCCGAGCAGCAGCACCAGCGCCTGCAGCACGTCGGTGTAGGCCACCGCGCGCAGCCCGCCGGCCGCCGTGTACAGGCCGGCGAACAGCGCCAGCAGCGCGCAGGTCGGCGCCAGCGCGAGGCCCGGCACGAACAGCATCAACACCAGCGCGCCGGCGTACAGGCTGCCGGCAGTGTCGAGCATCACGCCGAGGAACAAGGAAGTGGCCGACAGGTAGCGGCGCAGGCGGCCGTCGAAGCGCCGTTCGAGCAGCTCGGGGATGGTCGTGATGCGCGAGCCGATGAACACCGGCGCGACGAAGACCGCCGTGAACACCAGCACCAGCGCCGCCATCCATTCGTAGTTGGCGACCGAGATACCGCTCGCCCAGGCCGCGCCGGGCAGCCCGATCAGCGTCGTGGAGGAGATGTTGGAGGCAAACAGCGACAGACCGACGACGCCGGCTCCGAGGCTGCGCCCGGCGAGGAACAGCTCGTCGGCATCCGGACTGCGCCGGGTCACCTTGATGCAGACCGCGACGACTACCAGCAGGTAGGCCGCCACGACGACGTAATCGATCGGGTGAAGGACATTCATCCGTACGTTCCGTTGCGTGGTCGGGAAAGGGCCGGGCCAGAAGACCATATCGAGCGCCGCATTGCAACATCGGATCAATCCGATCGGCGGCTGCAGATCGCCTCGCACTTGATCTGACGCAGACGATCCGGCTCTCCGGGCGGATAACATCAAGCTTCTCTAATATATCGTCCGAATCATGAAACGCGCCCTTCTCGCCTTCCCGCTGATCCTCGCCTGCCTGACCGCGCGAGCCGAAGTGATCGACATCGACAATGCCGAACTGGCCCGGCTGCAGGCTGCCGGCGTACCTCTGGTGGACGTCCGCAGCGCAACCGAATGGGCCGAGAGCGGCGTCGTGCCGGGCAGCCACCTGCTGACCTTCTTCGACGAGCAGGGCCGATCGGAAGCGGCGGCCTGGCTCGGCAAGCTGATCAAGATCGCCGGCCCGACGCAGCCGGTGGCGGTTATCTGCCGCAGCGGCAAGCGCAGCCGCGTCGTCGGCCGCTTGCTGTCCGACCGGGCCGGTTATGCCACCGTCTACAACGTGCGTTCGGGCATCAAGGGCTGGATCGGCGAACGGCGGGAAGTCACCGAAGCTGCGCAAGCCGCGACCACCTGCGGCAAGGCCAGCGCCTGCTGAAGCACCGCTTCGGTCGGCCGCTACGCAGTGCGCGACGGCCGACCGAAGCCGGCGACCTTCTCCGCCACCACCAGCGACGGCGGACGAGTGCGTACGGTTCGCGGAAATCCGGCATGGCCGAAGCCGGCTCGAATCTCGAACGGCCGTATTCCATGACATCCGCGCAGTCGGGAGGTCGGAGACGAGCCCGGAAATCGATACGCAGCGTGACGTGCCGCACGCCGTCGCGACCATTTTTGCATCGAAATGCGAAATGGTTCACGCCGATGTGGATGCGGCCTATGACGAATGGCATAAATGCTGATTTAATCGCTTCGCATCGCCGAGGGCCCGGGCAGGCCCGCCGAGGACGCCGGATCTGCCGCACCACCCGGCGCGCTCATGCGCACGGAAGAATGTGTTCTTGCCGCGCGCCGCCATTCGGGAGCCATCATGGACATAGCAACGCCGTGCGAGATCGCAGAGCAGAAGAGCCGGCTGCCGGTGGCCGACGTCGCGGACATGCTGGTCGCCCACCTGGCGGCGATCGGCGTGGAGTACGTATTCGGCGTGCCGGGCGGCGCGATCGAACCGATATACAACGCCCTGGCCCGCTCCGAGCGGCGCGGCGGACCCCGCATCGTCACCGCCCGCCACGAGTCCGGCGCGGCCTTCATGGCCGACGGCTACGCGCGCGAGAGCGGACACCTGGGCGTCTGCGTCGCCACCTCCGGGCCGGGCGCCACCAACCTGATCACCGGCGTCGCCTGCGCCCACGACAACGCCGTACCGTTGCTGGCGATCAGCGGCCAGCCGCAGTTGCCGAGCTTCGGCCGCCGCGCGCTGCAGGAGTCCGGCTGCACCGGCATCAACACGCTCGGCATGTATCGCCACTGCACCCGCTACGACACGCTGGTATCGCACCCGGGCCAGGCCGAATCGAAGATCTTCGGCGCCATCGCACATGCGCTGCAGAGCCGGGGGGCGGCCCACCTGTCGATCCCGGTGGACATCCAGCGCGCGGCGATCGCGCCCGGCTGGAAGGGCCCCTCCGAGGGCATCCGCCGGCAGTTGCGCACGCCCGCGCTGCTCGATCCCGCTACCGTCAAGGCGCTGTTCGAGGAACTCGAGGCCGCTGAAGAACCCGTCTTCCTGCTCGGCAGCGGGGCCGGCGCCGCTGCCGACACCTTCCTGCGCATCATCGAGCGCCGCGGCATCCGCTTCATCACGACGCCGGATGCGAAGGGCTTCATCAATCCGATCCATCCGCTCTACCACGGCGTGTTCGGCTTCGCGGGTCACGCCTGCGCCCAGCAGCTGCTGGCGGACGAGCCCGACCTGATCGTCGCGGTCGGCGTCAGCATGGGCGAATGGACCAGCGCCGGCTGGAGCGAAGCGCTGCTCAACGACCGCCTGATCCACGTCGACGGCTCACCCGAACACGCGCTGCGTTCGACCATGGCGCGCTTGCACGTACTGGGCAATCCGGCCTCGGTCGCCGCCCATCTGCTCGAACTCGATGCCTCCAGTCGCCGCCCCGACGTGCCGCTGCCGGCCGGTGTGCCGGAGCGCACAGCCGGGACACCGGCAGCGAAGTCCGCCGGCGTACGACCGCAGGTGCTGATGCAGGCGCTGTCGGCCCACTGCCCGCCGACCACCCAGTTCGTCGCCGATGCCGGCAACAGCACCGCCTGGGCCATCCATCACCTGGAATTGAACGACCGCCGCAACCGGGGCGGGCAATACGGCACCGAAGGCCCCCGTTATGCCGAACGCAATCCGCTCGCCAGCTGGCTGCGGGTGCTGATGGATTTCGCGCCGATGGGCTGGGCGATCGGCGCCGCGGTCGGCATCGCGATGGCGCGCAGCGGCCAGCCGGTGGTCTGCATCACCGGCGACGGCAGCCTGCTGATGAACGGCCAGGAGATGACCGTCGCCGCCCAACAAGGCCTGCCGGTGATATTTGTGGTACTCAACGACGGCGCGCTCGGCATGGTCAAGCACGGCCAGCGCCTGGCCGGCGCGGAACCGATCGGCTTCCGCCTGCCTGTCAGCGACTTCGCCGCGATGGCGCGTGCGCTGGGCGTCACCGGCGTGGCGGTGCACGACGAAGCGGAACTGGCCGCGCTCGACCTGCCCGGGCTGTTGTCCGGGTCGGGGCCGGTGCTGCTCGACGTGCGCATCGACGGCGAGCAGGAGCCGCCGATCCGGATGCGCCTGAACGCGCTCGGGAGCATGCGTTGAGCGAACGCCTGAGGAGCCGCATCTGGTCCGAGGCGCCCGACCCGCGCTCGCCCTTCATCGGCCGCCAGGTGCGGCTGTGCGGCTACGACTACTACGGCGAGATCCTCGGCGCCGCCGACTGGCTCGAAGTGGTCTGGCTGCTGCTGTGCGGCGACGCGCCGACGGCCGCGCAGCGCGCGCTGGCGAACGACGTGGCGGTGATGCTGGCCGACCCGGGACCGCGCGACCCGTCCGTGCATGCCGCCATGTGCGGCGGCATCGGCGGCTCGCGCCCGGCCGCCGGCCTGATGGCGGCGCTGGCCGTGGCGGCCGGCGATGCCGGCGGCAGCGGCGAACTCGTGCGGGCGATGCGGGCCCTCGCCGGCGCGACCGATCGCGAGACGCTGGCCACAGCCTTGCGGGCGGAGGCCGACGGCAACGGCTGCTGGCCCGGCTTCAGCGCCGCCAGCCGCTACAGTGCCGAGGGCGTGCTGGCGGCACTGGCACGACTGTGCGCTTCGCCGCTGGCCGGGCGGCTGCAGTGGCTGCAGCAGCAGCAGCGCCGTTCGGAAGGACGGGCCGGCCTGACGCTGCTCGGCGTCGCCGCGGCGGCGTTCAGCGACCTCGCCCTGGAGCCGGCACAGGCCGAGGCGATGTTCCTGCTGTTCCGGCTGCCCGGCGCGCTGGCCCACGCCGCCGAACAGCACGGCCGCCCGCATCGCGACTTCCCGTTCTTCGCGCTCGACGAGGCGGCGCTGTGAGCGCGGACACGCCGGCGGCATTCGCGGCCGCGGTCGGCATGGTGCGCTCGCCGGCCGGCGGCTTCCTGCCCGGGCGCGGCGCAGTGGTGCGCGGTCGGGATCTGCATCGCTACGCGCACGACCGGCGTTGGTTCGAGCTCTACCTGATGGCACTGACCGGACGGCAGTTCGCTGCCCGTGAGGTCGAGCTGCTGGAGACGCTATGGACCTACACCAGCTACCCCGACCCGCGCATCTGGAACAACCGCGTCGCGGCGCTGGCCGGCTCGGCGGGCAGTTCGGCGGCGCTCGCCATCGGCGCCGCGATCGCCGTCTCCGATGCGCATATCTACGGGCTCGGCCCGATCATGGAAGCCTTCGAACTGCTCTCGGAGCTGGCGCCGCTGGACGACGACGCCCTGCTGGAGGCGGTCCGCGCCCGCCTGCGGGCCAGGCGCCGCTTCGGCGGCTACGGCCGGCCGATCATTGCCGAGGACGAGCGCATCGCGCCACTGATGAGCCGGGCGAAGGCGCTCGGATTGGCCGACGGCCGTCACGTGACGGCCGCCTTCCGCGTCGAAAGCGCGCTGCTTGCCGCCGGGCGCCCACTGAAGATCAACTACGGAGCGCCCGTCGCCGCCTTCTGTCTCGATCTCGCATTCACGCGGGCACAATGCGAGGCCTTCGTGGCGACTCTGTTCCTAGGCGGCATGCCGCCGGTCTGGCTGGAGGCGGCGGCCGGCCGGGTCGCAGGCGCGCTGCTGCCGATCCCGTCCAGCATGCTCGAGTACGAGGGTCCCGCAGCGCGGCGCTGGCCTGCAGCGCGGCAGCGCGACTGAAAACCCCTGCAAACATTCGAATACTGCACCCGGCGCGGCTTGGCGTGATCTGCCAAAAGGCATATAACGCAGTCTCTTGGAATTCGGGAAAAACGCATGCGCCGTCGTTGCGGCCTGATCGTCGCCAGCCTGCTGGCAGCACCACTCGCGTCGCCCCATGCAAGCGCCGCCCAGCCCGATCCGGACGCCGATCTGCTGGCCGCCTACGGCGGCGCCGAGTTGATCAGCATCGCCACCGGCCGCGAGCAGCCGCTGCGCCAGGCGCCGACCATCGCCAGCGTGGTCACGCGGCAGGACATCCTGACCTCGGGCGCGCGCACGCTGAGCGAAGCGCTGGTCGGCGTAGCCGGCCTGCATGTCGGACGCTCGTCGCTGGTGTACAACCCGATCTTCAGCTTTCGCGGCATCTACACCCAGTTCAACCCGCAGGTCCTGCTGCTGATCAACGGCGTGCCAATGACCAGCATTTTTGTCGGCGACCGCGGCAATTTCTGGGGCGGCATGACGGTGGACAACGTCCAGCGCATCGAGGTGATTCGCGGCCCAGGCTCGGCGCTGTACGGCGCCGATGCGTTCGCCGGCGTGATCAACGTCATCACGCGCGGGCCGGAGGATTTCGAAGGCAGCGAGGCCGGCCTGCGGGCCGGCAGCTTCGGCACCCGCGACGCCTGGGTCAGCCATTCCGGCGTACTCGGGCCGGCGCGCTTCGCGCTGCACGCCGAACGCATCGGAACCGACGGCCATCGCGAACGCGTCGGTTTCGACGCCCAGAGCCAGATCGACGCGGCGCTCGGTACCGATGCCTCGCTGGCGCCGGGGCCGCTGGCGCTCGGCGTCAAGGGCAGCGATCTGGCCGTCGACCTGTCACTCGGACGCTGGCGCTTGCGCAGCGCGATGAAGGAGCGCCACGACGTCGGCGCGGCAGCCGGCATCGCCAGCGCGCTCGACCCGGTCGGCAAGGGCAGCAACCGGCGCTGGAGCGCCGACCTGGGCTGGCAGGCGCGCGATCTGATGCCCGAGTGGGAGTTCAGCCTGCAGGCGAGCTTCATGCACATGACGGATTTTTCCGACCTGCAGCTGTTTCCGCCGGGGGCCTTCGGCGGCACTTTCCCCGACGGCGTCAAGGGCAGCCCGGACAAGTGGGAGCGGCACAACGCGCTGTCGGCCGCGGCGACGTTCAGCGGCTGGAAGGACCACATGTTGCGCATCGGTACCGGCTTCGGCAAGCTCGACCTGTACAAGGTGCGGGAAAGCCGCAACTACATGCTGACCTTCGTGCCGGGAGTCGGCGTCATCCCTGTGCCGCTGCCCGGCGGCCTGACCGACGTCTCCGACACGGCACCGTTCATCCGGCCGCACGAGCGCCGCTTCGGCTACGCCTACCTGCAGGACGAGTGGAGCCTCAGCCGGCACTTGACGTTGACCGCCGGGCTGCGCCACGACCGCTATTCCGACTTCGGCCACACCACCAATCCGCGCCTGGCACTGGTGTGGGATGCCGGTGACGCGGTGGTGTGGAAGCTGATGTACGGCCAGGCCTTCCGCGCGCCGTCGTTCGCCGAGCAGTACAACATCAACAACCCGGTGGCGCTCGGCAACCCGGACGTGTCGCCGGAGAAGATCGAGACGCTGGAGGCGGCGGTGTCCTGGAAGCCGCGGGCGGGTCTCGATCTGTCGGCCAACGTCTATGCCTACCAGATCACCGACGCGCTGCGCCAGGAGCCGAACGCCGATCCCACCACCGGCGCCACGGCGCAGAACGGCGGCGGCGTCGACGGCCACGGACTGGAGCTGGAGTTCGCCTGGCAGCCGGCGGGCACGCTGCGCCTGAGCGGGCACTACGCAGTCAACGTCGCGCACGATCGCGACACCGGCCGGGATCCCGGCGATGCGCCCGGCCAGAAAGCCTACCTGCAGGCCGTCTGGCGTCCGCTCGAGCGCTGGCGCGTGACGCCGCGGATCTACTGGGTCGCCGACCGCGAGCGGGCCGCCGCGCGCGAGGGCGAAACGCCGGATGGCCGCGAGGACGTGTCGGACTACGTTCTGGCGGACCTCAGCGTCATGGCGGAGAATATGCTCCCTGGTTTCGATCTGTCGCTGACGATCCTCAATATCGCCGATGCCGCCGCCTACGAACCCAGTCCCTCGCCCGGGCTGGTCGACGACTTCCCGCTCGCCCGCCGGACCTGGCTGCTGTCGGGCAGCCTGCATTTCTAGCGCATGGGCCGCGTGATCAGGCGTCCCGACCCGACGCGGCGCAGGCTGCTGCTGGCCTTGGCGCTCGTGCCGGCCGCGGTGCCGATACCGGCCGCCGCCCTCGGCGCCGGCGGGCGGCTGGCGCTGGCGGCACGGGTCGCAACGGCCGCCGGCGGTGCCGCCGGGAAGGTGGCGATCGCGGTCATCTATCCACAACTCGGCGAGCCCTTCGGCACGATCTTCCGCCAGATCGTGGACGGCATCGAGATCGAAGCGCCGAGCACCGTGGCGCGGATCGCGCTGCCCGAGCGCCGGGCGCCCGCCGACCTCGGCGCGGAACTGCGCGAGCGCGGCGTCGGCGTCGTCATCGCGCTGGGCCGACACGGACTGCAGGCCGCCGAATCGCTGCCCGACCGGCTGCCGGTGGTCGGCGGCGCGATCCTGGCCTCGCCCCACGACGGCAATCTGGCCGACACGGTCGTCAGCCTGACGCCGGACCCCGGCAAGCTGCTCGAGCGCCTGTGCCAGCTGGCGCCGGCGGTCGGGCGCGTGTTCGTGGTCTATTCGCAGCAGCAGAGCGACTGGCTGATCGAGATCGCCGCTCGCGCGGCGCAGCGGCTGGGGCTGGAGCTGGTGGCGCGCGAGGCGCAGGACCGGCGTGGCACGCTGAAGGCCTTCCAGCAGATCACCCGCGAGGCGCGCTCCGGCGAGGACGCGATCTGGCTGCCGCAGGATGCGCAGACGGTGGATCCGGAAGTGGTGCTGCCCTTCGTCCTGCAGCAGGCCTGGGACCGCTCGCTGGCCTTGTTTTCCAGCACCTTGGCGCATGTCCAGCGCGGCGCGCTGTTCGCCCTCTACCCCGACAATGAACGCATGGGACGGCGGCTGGCCAATTCCGCCGTCGAGCTCTATCGCTCGCGCCCGCCGGCGCGCATGCGCCGCGTCGAGCCGCTGCAGGACCTGCTGGCCGCAATCAACGTCCGCACGGCGGGCCACCTGGGCCTGAACGTGGAAGACGCCCTGAAGGACTACGCCCTGGTGTTTCCGGTCAGATGAAGAACGACGGCGAACCGCTCGCCCCGGCCCAGGCGCGGCCGAGCCGGCTGACCTTCGGCCGCCAGATCACGATCGCGGTCGGCCTCGGCCTGCTGCTGGTGGCGCTGCTGGCATCGCTGGCCAGTTCGATCCGTGGTGCCGGCCAGTTGAGCGACACGCTGCAGCGCCAGGGCGCCAACATGGTCCGCAGCCTGGCCGCCCAGAGCCGTCTGGCGCTGCTGTCCAGTGCGCCGGAAAACGCCGAAGCGGCGATTCGTGCCGCGCTCGGCTTCCCGGACGTGATCGCGGTGCAGATCTTCGACGCCAACGGCCACCTGTTGATCGGCCGCGTTGCCAAGGACCATGACGATGCCGCGCCGAGCCTGGCGCCGGCCATGTCCGGCTTGCGCGACGGGGTGGAAAGCGAATCGGAGCGCGACTGGCGCTTCGCGGCCCCGGTCAGCATCGGCAGCGCCGACGTCTCGCCGTTCTCGCTCGACGACGCGGTGCCCGAGCGGCTCGGCGCGGTGCGGCTGGTGATGAGCAAGATCGGACTGAACGAGTTGCGGCGCCAGCTGTTCATCTCGAACCTGTTGGCCGCGCTGCTGTTCGCGGCTCTGTTCGCGGCGCTGATCGAACTGCTGGCGCGGCGCATGCTGCGCCCGGTGCGGCAGTTGTCCGAGACCATGGACGCGGCGATCGCCGGCACCCGCGGCGTGCGCGCGCAACTGGACGGACCGAGCGACATCGCGGCGATGGAGCATGCCTTCAACCGCATGATGGACGAGCTCGAGGCGCGCGAGCGGGAACTGATCGATGCCCGCGACAGCGCGGTCGCCTACGCCGAGCTGAAGGCCCAGTTCGCCGCCACCGTCAGCCACGAGATCCGTACGCCGCTTAACGGCGTGATCGGCAGCCTGGAGATGCTGAAGGCCACCCGCCTGCCGGGCAAGGCCGAGCAGTTCGCCTCGATGGCCTGGGATTCGGCCCGCTACCTGCTCGACCTGATCAACGGCGTACTCGATTTTTCACGCCTGGAAGCGGGCAAGGTGGCGCTCGAGCCGCGTTCGATGGACCTGCGCCAGCTGGTCGAGGACCTGGTCGACGCGATGAGCCCGCAAGCCTTCCAGAAGGGGCTCGAACTCGGCCACCTGCTGGCGCCGGACCTGCCCTCGGGCTGGATCGGCGATCCGGACCGGATCCGGCAGATCCTGACCAACCTGATCGGCAATGCGATCAAGTTCACCGAGCGCGGCGAGGTGGCGGTCCATGCCTGGCTCGAAGCGGAACCCCGCCAGCCCGACCGGATCGTGATCGAGGTGCACGACACCGGCCCGGGCATTCCGCCGGAACAGCGCGAGCGAATCTTCGGCTCCTTCGTGCAGGGCGACGCCAGCGCCAGCCGCCGCCACCCGGGCAGCGGTCTCGGGCTCGCCATCTGCCAGCAGCTGACGACCCTGATGAACGGCCAGCTGGAGGTGGACAGCGAAGCCGGCCGCGGCAGCGTCTTCCGGGCCCGCCTGCCGCTGCAGCCGGACGCCGACGCGACGGTCCATGTGGCACCGCCGATCGCACCGTCGATGACGGTGCTGGTGGTCGAGGCGAGCGAGATCGGCCGCCGCCAGCTGGCGCAGGAACTGGCCGGCGAAGGGGCGCGGGTGGCCCTGTGCCGGACCGTGGATGAAGCGCTGTCGGCGCTGGAGAAGGCCGCCCGCGCCGGCATCCGCTTCGATCTGGCGATGGTGGACGACGGTTTCGCCGAGGGAGAGAGGACTCGCCTGCGCCGTGCCGGTGCCAGCCTCGTGGCCGACTGGGTGCTGATGTCGCCGCTGCTGCGCTTCGCCGAGCAGGACGAGCGCCACTGGCGCGCCAGCTGTGCCAAGCCCTTGCGCCGCTCGCGGCTGCAGAGCCTGCTGCGCACGATCACCGACATGGCGGCCCGCGATGCGGTACCGGACAGGCCGTCGCCGGCGCCCCAGCTCAACGCCCGCATCCTGGTGGTGGACGACAACCGCACCAACCAGATCATCGTGCGCGGCATGCTCGAAATGATGGGCGCGGAGGTCGAACTGGCGGACGGCGGCGTGGCGGCGCTGGCGGCCCACGGCGAAGGCCGCTGGGACCTGATCCTGATGGACTGCCACATGCCGGCGATGGACGGCTTCGCCACCACCCGGGCGATCCGCGAGCGCGAGCAGATCATCGGCGGCAGCACGCCGATCATCGCGATGACGGCGGACGTATCGCAACAGGAGCTGGAGCATTGCTTCGAGGTGGGCATGAACGGCCGCGTCGCCAAGCCGTTCACGCTGGAAGCGCTGCTGGAGGCACTGAAGGATTGGGTGGACGTGCGCGGCACGCTGCCGGGCGGGCAGCGGGATGCCGACGATGCCGATCCGGCCGAGGCCGACGACGGCCTCAACCGCATCGTGCTCGGCCGGCTGTCGGATGCCCTCGGCGGCGCGGTCGGCATGGCCATCGAGCCGTTCCTGGAAGACATGCCGGAGCTGGTCCGCACGCTGCAGCGCGCGGCCGGCCAGCATGCCTACGCCGCGGTCCAGGCCAATGCCCACCAGATCCGCGGCGCCGCCGGCAACCTCGGCGCCTACCGGCTGGCGCAGCACGCCGAAGCGCTGGAGCGGCACGCCAGAGCCGAAGAGGACTGCAGCGAACCGATCGGGCAGCTGGCGGCGGAATTCGAACGGGTGGCCGGCGCGCTGGCCGCGATCCTGGAGAATTCGCGCGGCATGCCGGCCGCGCCCAGCGACGGCGCCGCACGGGTGCTGGTGGTGGACGACGACCGCAGCACCCGCGCCACGCTGCGCTACGCGCTGGAGCTGAAGGGTTTCGGCGTGGACGAGGCGACCAGCGGCGACGAGGCGTTCAGGATGCTGCACGCCCACAAGCCGGACCTGATCCTGCTCGACGCGGTGATGCCCGGCACCGACGGCTTCGCCACCTGCGCGCGGATCAAGGATCAAGCCGAGACGCGCGACACGCCGGTGCTGATGATCACCTCGCTGGACGACCGGCAGTCGATCGAACGGGCCTTCGCGGCCGGCGCCAGCGACTACATCACCAAGCCGCTGCATCTGAACGTCGTCGTGCAGCGCGTGCGGCGGACCATCGAAGCCAGTCGCGCCGAACGTCACGTGCGCCACCTGGCCTACACCGACACGCTGACCGGCCTGCCCAACCGCACCCGCTTCCAGGAGCAGTTGCAGCGGCAGTTGGCGCATGCCGCCCAGGCCGAGCAGATCCTGGCCGTGATGTTCCTCGACCTGAATCGCTTCAAGTACGTGAACGACACGCTCGGCCACGAGATCGGCGACCACCTGCTGAAGGCGGTCGGCCGGCGCCTCGGCCACAGCGTGCGCGGCGGCGACGGCGTGGCGCGGCTGGGCGGCGACGAGTTCACCGTGGTGCTGGAAAACCTCGGCTCCACCGCGGTCGCGGGTTCGGTGGCGCAGAAGGTGGCGGCCGACCTGTCGCGCCCCTACGTCATCGAGGGCCACGACATCTTCGTCACGCCGAGCATCGGCATCGCGCTGTTCCCGCGCGACGGGCAGGATCTGAGCACGCTGCTGCGCCACGCCGACACCGCGATGTATCGGGCCAAGCAATCCAACCAGAGCTTCACGTTCTACGAGAGCGAAATGGAGACCCGCTCGGGCGCCGACCTGCGGCTCGAAAGCGATCTGCGCCGGGCGGTCGAACGCGACGAATTCGTGCTGCACTTCCAGCCCGAGTTCGCCCGCCGGCACGCGCAGCCGGTGGCGGCCGAGGCGCTGGTCCGCTGGCAGCACCCGACCCGCGGCCTGCTCGGGCCGGGCGAGTTCATCCCGATCGCGGAGGAAACCGGCCTGATCCAGCACGTCGGGCACTGGGTCCTGCGGGCCGCCTGCGCGCAATTGAGCGAATGGCGCCGGCAAGGCCACGAACTGCGCATCGCGGTCAATTTCTCCGGCCACCAGTTGCAGGACGGCCGCATCTCGGGCGCCATCGAGCGGGTGCTGGCCGAATTCGGCCTGCTGCCGGACGACCTGGTGGTGGAGATCACCGAGAGCGTCTGGATGGAACGGCAAGGCAGCGCGCTCGACAATCTGAACCGCATCAAGGCCCTCGGCGTGCGCCTGGCGATCGACGATTTCGGCACCGGCTACTCGTCGCTGAGCTACCTCAAGCGGATGCCGGTGGACATCCTGAAGATCGACCGCAGCTTCGTCACCGACCTGAGCGAAGGCCGCCACGGCGCGGATGCCTCGATCGTGCGCGGCATCATCGCGCTGGGCCACAACCTGGGCCTGGAAGTGATCGCCGAAGGTGTCGAGACCGAGGCCCAGAGCCAGTTGCTGCGGCAGATGGCGTGCGATCTGCAGCAGGGCTACCTGCTCGGCCGCCCGCGCGATGCGCAGACCTTCCAGGCCGAGTTCCTGACCGCACGGCCGGCCCGCGTCGCGGAAACCGACGGCCACGACCGGCCGCTGACCTCCGGCTGACTCAGCCGCCGGCCGCCAGCCGCGGCCGGCGCACCAGGCGCTGCGCGCGGGCCCGCAACTGGCCGCAGCCGCCGTCCACCTCCTGCCCGGCGGAATCGCGCAGCTTGGTCAGGATGCCGCGCCGGTACAGCGCCAGCGACATCGCCGCGGCCCGCTGCGGCGATGGACGGCGGTAGGGCAGCCCGTCAACGCGATTGAACGGAATCAGGTTCAGCACCGCGTACTGGCCGGCCAGCAGCCCGGCCAGCGCGTCCAGCTCGTCCTCGCCGTCGTTGATGCCTTCCAGCAAAGTCCATTGATATTGCACCGGATAGCCGGTGCGGCGGGCGTAGTCCTGGGCCAGCGCCACCAGTTCGGCCGGATCGAGGCGCGGCGCCTTCGGCAGCAGCTGCGCGCGCAGCTCCGCCTTGGTGGTGTGCAGCGACAGCGCCAGCGCCGGCCGCACCGGTCCGGCCGCCAGCCGCTCGAAGACGCGCGCGTCGCCGACCGTCGAAAACACCAGGTTCTTGTGCGCGATGCCACCCTCGCTGCCGAGCAGCTGGATCGCCGCGAGGACGTTGTCCAGGTTGTGGGCCGGCTCGCCCATGCCCATGAAGACGACCTTGGTGACCTGCCGCAGCGTCCTGGCCAGCGCCACCTGGGCGACGATCTCGGCACTACCGAGCTGGCGCTGCAGGCCGTCGCGGCCGGTCATGCAGAAGCGGCAGCCGACCGCGCAGCCGACCTGGCTGGAGACGCACAGCCCGCCGCGCGGCAGCAGCACGCCCTCGACCATCTGCCCGTCCGCAAGCTCGATCAGCAGGCGCTCCGAGCCGTCCGCCGCGGGATGCCGCGAGGCCAGCCGCGCCAGGCCGGCGAGCTCGGCGCGCAGCGCCGGCAGCAGCGCCCGCAGGCGCGCCGGAAACCATGCGTCGGGCCGCCCGTGGCCGCTGTCGGCGCCGAGCGCGCGCGCCCACATCCGCAGCACCATGTTCTCGTGGCAGGGCTTGGCGCCGGCGTCGCGCAGTCGGAGGCGAAGGGTGTCCAGATTCATTGCCGGCGGATGCTAGCACCGCTGCGCGCAACTTGGACGATCGGCGCTCCGCCGAACGGTGCCTCGCGCTGCTCAATCTTCGATCCGACCTGCCGTAACTAGCTCTCGTCACCTTCCAGACAGCATCTCAAGGACCTGCACTGACATGTTCGGCCGCCACAAGATCAAGGAACTCGGGCTGCTGCTGGCAGCCTTCGCCATCGCGCTGGCAGCGCTGCTGTACTGGCATCTCAACGAGCGCGAGGCCCTCACGGTCCGCTACCTCGGAGAGCAGCAGGCCGTCGCGCGGGCGAAGAAATCCGCCCTCGAAACGACGCTGATCGCGATCTACCAGAACATCCGCACGATCACGCTGCTGCCGGGTGTCAAAGGCATTTCGGGCAGCAACCGGGTAGGGGACAGCGAGGACGTCGTGGCCTCGGGGCGCTTCACCGCCGAAGCGCAGGCCACGGTGCAGCAGATCTACAACAACCTGGCCTCGCGGGTCAGCGTGTCGGAAGTCTATGCGGTGCTCGACGGGCTGGACGCCGCCAAGGACGAGATCCCGTTCTTCATGTTCGACACGCTGGTGTTCGGCGACAAGGCGATCGAGGAAGAAGACAAGCCCGCGGATTTTCCGGAGGAGTCGGAGGACGCCGAGTACGCCTACTTCCCGCAGCAGATCGCGCGCATCAAGGCCGCTCATCCGCGTTTCCAGTTCGCCACGATGGACGACATCCCTGCCTACGTGTCGCCGATGATGCGCACCTGCGACAACACGCAGTACCTGTCGCAGGCCAGCGACGACGTGCACGACACCTACGGCATGCTCTATTCGGTCCCGTTCTACAGCGAAGCGGGAGCGTTCCGCGGCGTGATCTCGGCGATTCTGCGCGCCAACGTACTGGAAGCCATGCTGATGGACGTGCCCTTCGTCCCGCTGACCGATCAGGACCGTGCCGCGCAGGCCGAGGCCGGCTGGACGCTGCCGGCGCCGGCGCGCTTCGTGCTGCGCAACGCCGATCACGGCATCCGCATCGCCGACCGGCGCAATAGCGGCCTCGATGACGAGATCCGCGGCGGCATCGAGGGCCGCAACGTGTTCCGCCTGGCACTCGAGGTGCCGAGCGACGGCCGCTGGGAGCTGACCTACTTCCTGCCGGAGTCGATGATCGAGGATGCCCTGCTGCAGCACGACCGCTCCTTCCTGATCCTGCTGTTGGTGGTGCTCGGCGCACTGGTGGCCGCCACCGTCGCCTACCTGCTGCTGTCCCGCATCCGGCGCCGCCTCGGCGGCGGTACCGACGAGGTGGCGCGCATCGTCAGCGCGGTCAGCGACGGCAAACTCGACGTCGAGATCGACGACGGAGTCGCCGCCGACAGCGTGCTGGACCACATGCACTCGATGGTTCTCGAGCTGTCCGGACACATGCGCGCGATCGACCAGGAAAGCAAGCAGATCGCCCAATCCTCGTACCAGATCTCGGAAATCTCGGGACGGATCGTCGAATCGTCGGCCCGCGAGCATACGCGCTCCGCCGAGGTGAGCGAAGCGATGGGTGCGTTGTCGCACACCGCGGCGACCGTGCATGCGCTGTCGGGCGAAGTCCGCAGCCATGCCGACGAGGCCCGCGACAGTGCCAGGGAGGGCATGCAGGCAGCGCACAACAACATCGCCGAGATGGGCCTCGTCCTCGACGAAGTACTGGCCTCGGAAGGCAAGATCAAGCAACTCAACGAGGCCAACCAGCACATCCAGGCAATCGTCCGGACGATCTCCGAGATCACCGACCAGACCAACCTGCTGGCGCTCAATGCCGCCATCGAGGCCGCCCGCGCCGGCGAACACGGCCGCGGCTTCGCGGTGGTCGCCGACGAGGTGCGCAAGCTGGCGCAGCACGCGGGCAGCGCGACCGACGAAATCTCGCGCATCATCGAGGATCTCAACCGGCTGGTCGGCGACAGCACCGACGCGATGCAACGCGTCAGCTCGCGCACCCGGGTCAGCGTCGAAAAAGCGGAAAGCAGCACCACGGCCATCGACCGCGTGGTCCGCGCGATCGAGGTCAATGCCGAGGCCGCCAGCCAGATTTCGGCGGTCAGCGTCGAGCAGCAGGACAAGGTCAACGCCCTGCAACAGCGCCTCGAAGCGCTGACGCAAACGCTGGACAACAATTCGCGCAAGGTGCACACCACCGGCGCGATCAGCCAGGACCTCTTCCGGGTCACCGAGCGGCTGTGCAGCCTGATTCAGCACTTCCGCTTCGACCAGTCCCAGGTCGTCGACCCGATTCCCAACGAACACCGGCGCTCGCCGCGCTACGAGGACAAGCTGCTGGTCGTCGTCAGCGACCGCGACGGCGAGGTCGAGGCGCTGACCGCCGACATCAGCCTGAGCGGGGCGCGGATCCGCGTGCCCTTGCCGCTTGCGGCCAAGATTCAGGACCAGCTCGAATTGCGCGTCATGGTGCCGGCAAGCAATCTGAGCGACTACGGCCACCAGCAGCCGGCGCACCTGAAGGCGAAGATCCTGTGGCAGAACAACGGCGGCGACGAGGGCGTCTACTACGGTCTCGAGTTCGTCGGCCTCGACGCCCGCCAGCGCGCGGATCTGGAGCGCTGCTTCGCGTACTTCAACCAGGCACCGCAGTTCGCCGGCGCCCGTCGCTGACGCGACGCGCCTGCGAGGGCGGCGCCCCTCACAGGCTCTTCAGGTACTCCACCAGCGCCGCCTGGTCCTCGGCCGAGAAGTCCGGCCGCGACGGATCGAGCGCTTGCAGCAAGTTCAGCACGCCGCCCACCGCCTCCTCCAGCGTCGCCACGCTGCCGTCCGACAGGTAGGGCGCGGTGTGCGAGACGCCGCGCAGGCTCGGCACCTTGATGCCGCCGGCCAGGCCGCCCTGCGGCGAGGTGATCGCCGAGAACAGGCCCGGACCGGTCATCTCGGCGCTCTGGTGGCAGCCGACGCAGCCGGCCTCGCCGTGGAACAGCTCGAAGCCGCGTTCGGCCAGCGCCTCATCGTAGGGGCCGGGCGCCGGGCTCGTGATGCTGCGCATCCATTGCTGCAGATCGAGCAGTTCCTGCGCGCCGATGTCGTTGCCCGGCTCGCCGGCCTCGGCCGCGGCCAGCGCATCGAGCAGTTGCTGTGGCGGCGTGACCGACAGCGCCGGCGGCAGCGTGCCGCCGGCGGTGCCGAACGCGCCGTTGCCGTGCATCACCAGGTCGAACACCGCCTCGGCCTGGCTCGCCAGCGCGTTGTCGTTGCTGCCGTCGTTCTTGAACAAGCCGTCCCAGCCGAACAGGTAATCCTGTTGCTCGAGATCGACGAAATTCCAGATCGGCGGATTGTTGGTCGGATTGACGACATCGTCCTCGAGCACGTTGTCCGGCAGCGCGCGGATGTCGAAGTTGCCCGGGCCCCACGAGTTCAGCACCGCGGCGGTCGCGCCGCCGTCGCCCAGCCCCTGCACGAACGGCGTCAGCGCCAGGATCGCACCGGCGTCGATCTTCGCGTTCGGCATGCCGTCGTACTGCGGCTCGCCGATCGGCAGCTCCACGGTGCCGGCCGACAGCTGGAACTCGGTCGGCGCCACCGTGACGTGGCACAGCGCGCAGGTCAGGCCGGCGCTTACTATGTTGCCCTCGCCGTCGAACTGCGCGCGCACGCCGACTACGGCGTCGTTCCGCAGCAGCAGCTTGGTGGTGGCGGGATCGGCCAGCGCGGCATCCTTGGCCGCCAGATCGCTACCGGTCATCAGCTCGACGACCGCCTGCGGCAGTTTCGTGATGTCCACCTGCACGCCGAGCGCCACCGCGTCGGCCGGCGTGACGTTTTCGAGCAGCGTGTGCAGCCCGATCACGCCGCCGAAGAAGGCCTCGTTGCCGAAGGTCTCGTCCATCATCACGGCCCGGCCGCGCGCCACCGCCTCGCCGCTGGCGCGCTGCAGCGTGCGCATCACGACCCGGTAGGTGGCGTCGCTGTCGTTCGACAGCGCGACCGCGCGCTGGCTCGAGTGGCGGAAGAAGCTGGCATTGATGCGCTGCCATTGGCCGTTGTCGAAGCTCACCACCTCGCCCAGCGTCGGGTGGGTCGGCGCCCGCTCGGCATGCAGCACCAGCTTGAGCGGGGCCGACAGCGTGACCGGCTGGCCGGCGCGGGTGCGCAGCTGGACCCGGTAGGCGTCGCTGGCGAAGTCGTCGTCGGCGAAGGCGCTGCCGCCCGCCAGGCCGCTGTCGCCGACCCGGCTGACGGTCAGCAGCGCGTCCTCGCTCAGCGCGCCGGCCGGCACCTCGACACTGACCTCGCCGCCGGCGAAGCTGCCGCCGCCGGCTGCCGAGACGTCCCGCTCGATCAGATTCGACGAACTGCCGCCGCCACCCCCGCAAGCCGACAGCGCCGCCGCGACGGCGATCGCCAACACGGTCTTGTGCTGCCCTGCGAATACCTTGCCCATCGTCGACCTCCCCGATTCTCGTTGACCATCCGAAGTCGGCCGCCCGCGGGCGGTCCGCCTCGCTCTCGCGATGGCGGCAAGGTACGCAAGCGACATGGGGCTTGAATGTGACCTGGGTCACCGGCTGGCCGGCCTCGGTGACCCAGGTCACACAGGCCGGCGATCCGCCGTCCGGCGCCGGCTCAGCGGCTCGCCGGGCGGCCGTCCTTGTCGGGCAGCGGGGCGAACAGCGCGGCGACGTCGTCCTCGCCGAAGCGCACCGCCGCGCTGCGGTCGTCGGCCAGGATGCCGGCCGCCAGCGCGGCCTTTTTGTGCTGCAGCGCCAGGATGCGCTCCTCGATCGAGCCGGCCACGATCAGCTTGTAGACGAACACCGGCTTGTCCTGGCCGAGGCGGTGGGCACGGTCGCTGGCCTGCTCCTCGATGGCCGGGTTCCACCACGGGTCGTAGTGGATCACGGTATCGGCCGCGGTCAGGTTGAGGCCGACCCCGCCGGCCTTCAGGCTGATCAGGAAGACCGGCACCTCGCCGGCCTGGAAGCGCCGCACCGGCGTCTCGCGGTCGGCGGTGTCGCCCGACAGCCGCAGCCAGCCGATGCGGCGCCGCTTCAGCTCCGGTTCGATCAGGTCCAGCATGGCGGTGAATTGCGAGAACACCAGCACGCTGCGGCCCTCGTCCACCAGCTCCGGCAGCATGTCCATCAACAGCTCCAGCTTGGCCCGTTCCCTGACCGCCGCGGCGGCCTCCGTGGCCAGCAGGCGCGGGTCGCAGCAGACCTGGCGCAGCTTCAACAGCGCATCCAGGATGACGATGCGGCTGCGCGAGAAGCCCCGCGCCGCCACCTCGTCGCGCACGCGCGCGTCCATCGTCGCGCGCACCGTCTCGTACAAGTCGCGCTGCCGCCCTTCCAGCTCGACGCTGCGCACCACCACCGATTTCGGCGGCAGCTCGGCGGCCACGCCCTGCTTGCGCCGCCGCAGCACGAACGGCGCGATGCGCCGCGCCAGCAGCTCGGCACGAACGCGGTCGCCGCGCTTCTCGATCGGCGTGCGCCAGCGCGCCGTGAAATCCTTGGCGTCGCCGAGCAGGCCCGGCAGCAGGAAGTCGAACTGCGCCCACAGCTCGCCGAGATGGTTCTCCAGCGGCGTGCCGGTCAGGCACAGCCGGTGGTCGGCCGCGAGCGAACGCACCACCCGGGCGGCTTGGCTGGCGGCGTTCTTGACCGTCTGCGCCTCGTCCAGGATCAGGCTGTGGTAGGTGCAGGCAGCGAGCCTGTCGCGGTCGCGCGCGAGCAAGGGATAGGTGGTCAGACACAGGTCGTGGGCGGGAATCCGCTCGAACAGCGCGGCGCGGCCGCTGCCACGCAGCTCCAGCACGCGCAGCGTCGGCGCGAAGCGGGCCGCCTCCTGGCGCCAGTTGAACACCAGCGAGGTGGGCACGACGACCAGCGCCGGGCGATCGAGCCGGCCGGCCTGCTGCTCGACCAGCAGGTGGGCCAGCACCTGCACGGTCTTGCCCAGGCCCATGTCGTCGGCCAGGATGCCGGCCAGCCCGTGGCGGCGCAGGTGCTGCAGCCAGCCCAGGCCATCGCGCTGGTACGGCCGCAACTCGGCCTGCAGCGAGGCCGGCGGGGTCACGGGCCGGAATTCGCCCATTTCGCGCAACCGCGCCAGCCAGCCGTCGAGGGCTTCGCGCCCGGCCACCTGCCAGTCGCCTTCCAGCGCCTGGGCCAGCCGCGGCGCATCCGGCAGCGTCAGGCGCAGCGCCCCGTCCGGCCGGTCGAACAGGTCGATCAGCGTCAGCGCCAGCGGTTTCAGGCGCTCGGCCGGCAGCGCCACGCGGCTGCCGTCGTCGAGTTGCACGACCAGCGCCTCGTCCGCGTCGATCGCTTCGAGCGCGGCCGGATCGAGCCAGCGCGGGTCGTCGCGGAAGGCCGCATGCAGCAGCGGCGCCAGATCCACGCGGCGGCCGCCGACGTCCACGCCGAGGGTCAGCGCCAGCCAGTCGGGCCCCTCGCCGGCGATCTTGGCATGCCAGGCCTCGGGCAGCAGCACGCGGTGGCGGAAGTCGTGCGGACAGGCCAGTTCCCAGCCGGCTTCGTGCAGCGCCGGCGCGGTCTCGGCCATGAAGTGCGTCCAGTCGGCCTCGCTGTCGAGGCCGTAGAGACCGGGCGGCAGCTCGCCGCGGGTCTCCAGCCAGCCGCCCTGGATCGGCTCGAAGCCGGCCGCCTGCGGCGCCGCCAGCGCGCGCCGCTCGGCCTCCTCGTCGCGCCGGACTTCGATGCGGCGGCCGTCACTGGCAAGTGCGACGGAATTGCTGCTGCCCGGCACGAAACTCGCGCCACCATAGACGAAGACCGGCAGCCCGTAGTCGTAGGGCAGTGCATCGAGCGCCGTGCCGGCGGCGCTCTGGCGCGGATAGCCGCGGTGCGCACGCCAGCGCCGGCAGCTCAGCGTCGACACGGTCAAGAGCGGCTGGCAGGCGGCCTCGACGGCGAGCGGGGCCGCTTCGTCGGCCGCCAGCGGCGGCGGCAGTTCGGCGCTGATGCGGCCGATCGCCTCGGCCACCAGCGGCAGTTCGGAACGGGCCAGCGGCGGCAGCGCCAGTAGTTCGGCCACGAGCGCCGGTGCCGGCAGCACCAGCCGTCCGGCCTCGCCGGCCGCCGCGTCGAAGAACATCAGCGGCCGCGTGCGCGCGACCGACTCGCACGGCGGCTGGCAGCGCAGCACCGCCGACACGCCCTGTTCGCCGTGGCGCCAGTGCAGTTCTCCAATCCGGTCGCTGCCGGCCGCCAGCGCCACCAGCCTGCCCGGCGCGCTCTGCAGGCAGGCCCGCCCGGTGGCCAGCGCCGCCTCGGCCAGCAACGCCCCTTCGGCACCGACCAGCCGGGCGCCGCCGGACTGCGCGTGGCGCCGGCCGGCGCTGCGATAGCGCCGCAGCACGTCCAGATCGTCCTCGTTGAGGAAGGCCGGCGGCTTCAGTAGCGCCCCCTCCAGGTTGCGCCAGTCGCTGGCCGCACCGGCCAGCCGGCCCGCCTCGTCGCAGCGCGCCTTCTGCAGCACCAGCTCCAGGTCGGCGCCGTGGGCCACCCGCCGGATCACGTAGAACAAGGCCTCGCGGCCGGTGCCGCGCTGCGCTTCGCGCGTCTCCAGGGCCAGCCGCTGGGGCAGCGTACGGGCCCAGTCGACGATCTCGCGGCGCGGCCGGGTACTGATCGCGTCCGGCAGCCGGGCCGCCATCAGCACCGCCGCCGCGTGCTTGCAGCGATTGACCACCGGGCAGCTGCAGCGGGTGGCGATCTCGAGGCTGCGCTGGCCGAGGAATTCGCGCATCTCGACCCGCACCCGCACCCGGTACGGCTCGCCCTCGCCGCCCTGCACGGTGGCGCTGAGCAGGTTGCCCGAGGCCTCCAGCGCGGACACCCGCCCGGCGTAGGCGCGCGCCCGCTGCAACGCGGTGGAGGAAAAGAACTCGCCCAGCCGCTCGTCGTCGAGCTGGCGGAGCAGGCTGCCCAGTTGCATCGCGACGGCCCCGGCTCAGTCCATCGCACCCCAGCCGAGCCGCTCGCCCAGCTCGGCGAAGGCCTGCGCCGCACCGATGCGCAGACGCAGGTCCACCAGCGCGCTGACCTCGCTCTCGCCCGGGTTGATCTCGATCGTCGGCCAGCCCATCCGCGACGCCCACCAGACCGGCGCGGCCACGTACGGAAAGACGCTGGTGGTGCCGATCGTAAACACCAGGTCGAAACCTTCCGCCAGCGCCTCTTCCAGCCGGCGCAGGCCTGCCTCGGGCAATTCCTCGCCGAACAGCACCACGTCGGGCCGGATGCTGCCGCCGCAGTGCGGGCAGGGCGGCGGCAGCGACAGGCCGCGGTAGTCCTCGACGATGCGCGAACGGGCGCAGTCCACACAGCGCAGCCGGTGCAGCGTGCCGTGGATCTCGAGCACCTCGAGCGAGCCGGCGGCGCGGTGCAGGCCGTCCACGTTCTGCGTGAACACCAGCACCTTGTCCTTCTCGCGCTCCAGCCGCGCGATCGCCCGGTGCGCCAGGTTCGGCCCGGCGCCGCGGCAGTTGGCCTCGATCTCGGCCAGGTGCTTCCAGGTGATGTCGGGCCGCTCGGCCATCATCCGGCCGGACAGCGCGACTTCGATCGGGATGCCGTCCTCGGTGTGGGCGTCGTCGTACAGGCCGCCGATACCGCGATAGGTCGGCAGTCCCGAATCGGCCGAGATGCCGGCGCCGGTCACGAACAGGATGCGCCGCGCACTGCGGCACAGTTCGGCGGCGCGGTCGAGCAGGGGATCGGGTGTCATGGGCGTGCCCCGGGGCGACTCAAAATTCCGATTATGCCCCGGCGCGGGCCGCCCTCAGCGAGCACGCCGGCTCGATCTCCGCCGGGCAGCTGGAACGCTTCAGCGGCGCAGCAAGGCTTCGTGCCGTTCGAGGATTTCCTGGTAGGCCTTGCGGTCTTCGGCGTAGCGCTTGCGGATTGCCTCGATCAGGCGCAGCTTGGAATCGATCACGCTCTGCTGGGCGCTGATCTCGAGCCGGTTGTCGGTGATCGCCTTGGTCA
This sequence comes from Rhodocyclaceae bacterium, assembly GCA_050305135.1. Classification (GTDB taxonomy): domain Bacteria; phylum Pseudomonadota; class Gammaproteobacteria; order Burkholderiales; family Rhodocyclaceae; genus Cognatazoarcus. The sequence goes on from JBNLET010000123.1 coordinate 27,978, forward strand.
GCTCGTCCGGCACTTCCTTGCCTTCGTACAAGCCCTTTTCCTGCGCCAGCCGGGCCTTTTCCTTGTCCAGCTCGCTGGCCAGCTTGCGCGCCTTGATGAGATCCGTTTCGACTTCGGCGATCGTCCGGGCCTCGATCAGGTCGATGTCCTCGACGCTGCGGTAGGTCTCGAGCAGCGCCCGCTCCTTGAGCCGGATCGTCCGCTTGCGATCCTGCTCGATGCGGCGCTGCCGGTCGGCTTCGCGCTTGCTCTTCAGTTGTTCGCGCGTCAGCGGCGCGGCCACCTCGCGCACCACCAGGCCCTGCGAGTTGAGGATCCGGTAGGCGCTGCCGTAGCACTGGGTCGGCAGCACGTCGGCGCAGATCTGGCGGCCGCTCTCGTCGTCGCAGCAAAAGACGTCGGCCGTCGCCGACAGCGGCGCAAGCAGCGCGCTGCCGCCCAACAGGATCGCGATGAGGCCCTCAGCCCTGGCCGGAGATGCCATAGGTCTCCCGGTAGGCCCGCACTGCGGACACATGATTTTGCAACTGCCCGCTCCCCGAGATGTACTCGATCAGGTCGTCCAGGCTGGCGACCGAGACCACCGGCACGCGGTAGACCGACTCGACCTCCTGCACCGCGGACAGCGCACCCTGCCCGCGCTCCATGCGGTCCAGCGCGATCACGACGCCGGCCGGCTCGGCGCCGGCTGCGCGGATGATGTCCACCGACTCGCGCACCGAGGTGCCGGCCGATATGACGTCGTCGAGAATCAGCACCCGCCCCGCCAGCGGCGCGCCGATCAGCGTGCCACCCTCGCCGTGGTCCTTGGCTTCCTTGCGATTGAAGCAGAACGGCACGTTGTGCCCCTTTTCCGCCAGCTTCAGCGCGGTGCCGGCGACCAGTGGGATACCCTTGTAGGCCGGGCCGAACATCAGGCCGAAGTCGATCCCGGCGGCCACGATGGCGCGCGCATAGAAATCGCACAGGCTGCCGAACGAGGCGCCGTCGTCGAACAGGCCGGCGTTGAAGAAATACGGCGACAGCCGGCCCGCCTTGGTGCGGAACTGACCGAAGCGCAAGACCCCTTTGTCACAGGCGAGTCGAATGAATTCGCGACTAAAATCCAAAGTTTAGCTAAGCCCCACCGATCGAGAATCGCATGTTACGCATCATCACCGCCAACCTCAACGGAATCCGCTCGGCATCTGCCAAAGGTTTCATGGAATGGCTGCCGCGGCAGCAGGCGGACGTCGTCTGCCTGCAGGAGCTGAAGGCGCAGGCCGCGGATCTGACCGACGAGATGCGCGCGCCCGGCGGCATGGGCGGGCATTTCGTGCATGCCGACAAGAAGGGATACAGCGGCGTCGGCCTCTACCTCGCGTCGCAGGCAGAGCGCATCATCGAGGGCCTCGGCCACATCGAGTTCGACCCGGAGGGCCGCTACATCCAGGCCGACCTGGGCGGCTTGTCGGTGGTCTCGCTGTACCTGCCCTCCGGTTCCAGTTCGGAGGAGCGGCAGCAGGCCAAGTACCGCTTCATGGACGACTTCCTGCCGCAGCTGGCCGAACTCAAAGCCTCCGGCCGCGAGGTGGTGGTATGCGGCGACTGGAACATCGCGCACCGCGAGATCGACCTGAAGAACTGGAAATCGAACCAGAAGAATTCCGGCTTCCTGCCCGAGGAGCGGGCCTGGCTCAGCCGGGTGTTCGACGAGCTGGGCTATGTGGACGTCTATCGGCGCCTGTATCCGGACGCCGGCGGCGAGTGCTACACGTGGTGGTCGAACCGCGGCCAGGCCTGGGCCAAGAACGTGGGCTGGCGGCTGGACTACCAGATCGCGACGCCGGGCATCGCCGCGCGGGCGCAGTCGGCCTCGGTCTACAAGGAACAGCGCTTCTCCGACCACGCGCCGCTGACCGTCGACTACGACTGGGCGCTGTAGGCGGCCCGTACCCGGTCCGCCACGGACGAAACGCCGATGGCGCACCGCATCCGCCGCCCGATCGCCGGCGCGGGCTGCCTGCTGCTGGCGCTGCTGACGCTGGCGCTGGCCGCCGCCTGGCTGTGCCCCGGCAGCCGCTGCCGCGTGCCGGCGCTCGACGCGGCGCTGCTGTCGGCCCTTGCCGCCGCACGCAGCCCGGTGCTCGACGTCGCCGCCGGCCTCGTCACCTGGCTCGGATCGATCCTGCTGCTGGGCCCGCTCGCAGCGGGCCTGGCCGTGCACCGCCTGCGCGCCGGCCGCTGGCGCGAGGCGGTCCTGCCGGTGTGCTCGCTCGGCGGCGCGCTGGCCGTCGGCCAGATCGTCAAGGCCTGGGCGGCACGCCCCCGACCGGCGCTGCACGAGGTGGTCGGCATGCTGCCCGACGGCGCTTCGTTCCCGAGCGGCCACGCGCTGCAGGCGATGGCCGGATGGCTGGCGATCGCGCTGTCGTGTCCGCCGCCCGCGCGCCGCCCGGCGCTCGTCGCCGCGAGGCTGCTGGCCGTGCTGGTCGGTGCCACGCGGCTCTACCTGCAAGTGCATTTTCCGACCGATGTGCTGTTCGGGCTGATCGCCGGCGCGTTGTGGGCGAGCGGCGTCGCCCTGTTGATGAATATGTCATCGAACTGGCGCTAAAGCTCCTGCCCGACGCGCCGTAGAAGTGGGGCCGCGACTAGCCGAATCCGTGCACCGATGCTGATCGACCCCCACCTCTACGACTCGAAGGTCCTCGTCTGCGACGACACGCCCAGTCACGCCGACCTGCTGCAGGACCTGCTGCAGGGCGAGGGGGTGAGCCGCGTCGAGGTGGTCACCGATCCGCGCCGCGTGCTGCCGACCATCTCCGGCCATGGCGACTTCTCGCTGCTGCTGCTCGACCTGGAGATGCCGCACCTGCACGGCTTCGAGGTCATGGAACTGCTGCGCAGCGAACTCGGCGACGACGAGCAGGTGCCGATCATCGTCGTCTCGGCCAACGGGGACACGCGCCTGAAGGCGCTCGAAATGGGCGCCAACGATTTCATCACCAAGCCCTTCGATCACACCGAGGTCGTGCTTCGAGTGCGCAATACGCTGCGCATGCAGGACCTGGTGGTCCGGCAGCGCGAGACGAACAGAGAACTCGAACGCCAGGTGCGCGAGCGCACCGACGACCTGGAGCGCGCCACCGACGCCCTGGTGCACAAGTTCGGCCAGGTCTGCGAGCTGTGCGACAAGGGGGCCGGTACCCACAATCGCCGCGTCGCCAGCCTGGCCGGCATGCTGGCCAGGCTGGCGGAACTGCCGCCGGCCACCGCGGCGCTGGTCGAACGGGCCGCGCCGCTGCACGACGTCGGCAAGGCCCTGGTGCCCGACGAGCTGCTGCTGAAGCCCGGCGCGCTGACCGAACGGGAACTCGAACAGGTGCGCCGGCACGCCGGCGCCGGCGGTGCGATGCTGGACGAACACGACTCGCCGCTGGTCGGGATGGCAGCCGAGATCGCCGCCAGCCACCACGAGCGCTGGGACGGCAGCGGCTACCCGGATGGGCTGCGCGGCGAGGAAATCCCGATCGCCGGCCGCATCACCGCGATCTGCGACGTCTTCGACGCCCTCGTCTCGGCACGCCCGTTCAAGGATCCGTGGTCGACCCAGAACGCGATCGACTACCTGGTCGCCCAGTCCGGCAAGCAGTTCGATCCGCGCCTGGTGGAACTGTTCGTCGCCAACCTGCCGCGGATCGAGGCGATCCGCGACACCATCGGGGCCTGAACGCTCAGCAGTTGCCTTTCTTGGCCTGCCCCGGCGGGCAGTGCCTGGGCGCCCGCGGCGGCGCGTCGCAGCTGCCGCGGAAGTCCTTGCGGCCGCGGAAGCGGTGGCAGTTGTCGCGCCACCAGGCCGGCGCCCGCCAGTGTTCGCCATCCCAGTAGCGACCGTCCCGGTCGCGGTCGCCGATGTGGATGCTGATGCCGGGCAGCCGTACATCGACGTCCACGTCGGCCGCCAGCGCCGGGACGCCGCAGCTCATCAGCAAGGCACCGACCAGCACGGCGCAGCCCAATCGATCGTTCATCGGAATCCTCCGTTCAATGCGCTCCGGCGGATGCCGGGAACCGGCGCCAATGGTGCTCCAGAGTGGGCTGCCACGCAAAATTTGCCCCACGTCAAGCCCGCTTCGAGAAGCGCTTGCGGCGCCCCCGGCGCGCACTATGTTGGTATTGGAGAGGCCACCTGAAAGGAAGTGGCCCCATGGGCTGAACGAGTAGAGGAGACGACGATGGACATGCTGAAACCCTTCGATCCGGTCGAGGACTTCTTCCGCGGCTTCTTCGTCCGTCCGGTGGAGTTCGGCAAGAAGGACGAGCTTGCGCCGATGCGCGTCGATGTGCACGAAAGCGCCGAAGGCTTCGAGGTGCATGCCGAGATGCCGGGCGTCAAGAAGGAGGACATCCAGGTGCATGTGGACGGTCCGCTGGTGTCGATCTCGGCCGAGCGCCGCCAGCAAAAGGACGAGCGCGAAGGCGAACGCCTGGTCCGCAGCGAACGCTACTTCGGCAAGATTTCCCGCAGCTTCCAGCTCGGCGCTGAAGTGGATGCCGCGCAGACGGTGGCGAAGTTCGCCGATGGCGTGCTGACGCTGCGCCTGCCGCGCAAGGAAGTGCAACCGAAACAGAACATCGCCATCGAGTGATGCCCCCGGCCCGGCTCGGCCGGGCCGTGTGTGCAGCCGGCCGGCCGGCACTGGCGGCCGGCCTTTTTTTCTTGCCTCGCCGCCCGCCGCGCCTCACGCCTGGCGTGCGTAGCGGTCCGTCGCGCGGATCAGCCGGTCCAGGATGCCGGGTTCGTCGTAGGCGTGGCCGGCGCCCTCGATCAGATGGAAATCGGCCTCGGGCCAGGCCTTGTGCAGCGCCCAGGCATGGCGCAGCGGGCAGGGCATGTCGTAGCGGCCATGCACGATCGTGCCGGGGATGCCGCGCAGCCGGTGGGCATCGCGCAGCAACTGGCCATCCTCCAGCCAGGCGGCGTGCGTGAAGTAGTGGTTCTCGATGCGGGCGAAGGCCAACGCGAAGCGGTCCTCGCCGAAGCCGGCCGCGAAATCCTCGTCCGGCAGCAGCTTGACGGTGCCGCCCTCCCAGGTGCTCCAGGCCCGCGCCGCCTCGATCCGGGCCACCGGATCGTCGCCGGTCAGCCGCCTGCGGTAGGCCGCGATCATGTCGACCCGTTCGTCCGGCGGAATCGGCGCGACGAAGCCTTCCCACTTGTCCGGGTAGATCTCCGACACGCCGTACTGGTAGTACCAGGCGAGCTCCGCCCGGGTGACCGTGTAGACGCCGCGCAGGATCAGTTCGCTGACCCGCTGCGGATGGGTCTCGGCATAGGCCAGCGCCAGCGTCGAACCCCACGAGCCGCCCAACACCTGCCAGCGCTCGACGCCGCTGAGCTCGCGCAGCCGCTCGATGTCGGCCACCAGGTGCCAGGTGGTGTTGGCCGCCAGTTCGGCATGGGGCTCGGACTGCCCGCAGCCGCGCTGGTCGAAAAGCAGCACCTCGTAGCGCTCCGGATCGAACAGCCGCCGGTGCGCCGCCGAGAGGCCGCCGCCTGGCCCGCCGTGCAGGAACACCGCCGGCTTGCCGCCGCGCGTTCCGACGCGTTCGAAATAGATCCGGTGGCCGTCACCGACGTCGAGCATGCCGGTCTCGAACGGTTCGACGGGCGGGTAGAGGGTGCGCAGCATGGCCATGGCGTTCGAGTCCTGTCGCAGCGGGGTCCAAGGTCCGGACCGGTGTTCGCGCCGGGGTCGCCGACCGGTCGTGCCGGCGCCGACCCTTTCGGCTGCGCCCATTCTTGCAGATCCGCCGCGAAAAGGCCGCCCATGCATCGCGCTGCAGGCGTGCTACAACGAAAGCCTCCCGCCGGCTGCGGCGGCCCGATGGAGAACGCCATGCCCGACATCAAAGCGATCCGCCCCGAGCGGGAGGTGATGAGCCGGCAGCGGCTGCCGTACTTCATCGGCATTTCCGGCGAGACCGTCGGCGCCAGCGGCCTGTCGATGCACCTGGTGGCGATCCCGCCGGGCGGCAGGGCCGAGCCCCATCGGCACGTCGGCTACGAGACCGGCATCTACGTGCTGCAGGGGCGCGTGCTGACCCGCTGGGGCGAGCAGCTTGAGCACGAGATCGTCAGCGAAGCCGGCGAATTCCTCTTCGTGCCGCCGGGCGTACCGCACGAAGCGATCAATCTGAGTGCGACCGAGACCGCCCGTGCCGTGGTGGCCCGCAATCATCCGGCCGAACAGGACCAGGTCGAACCCTACCTGCCGCCCGCCGGGCACCCGGGCGACGCCGCCGGCTGAGCCTGCGGCACGTGCCACCGAGCGCCCCATTGATCGCCCTCGGGCGGGTGCTATCTTGAATCATCGGGCGCCCGTGCCCGATCGCGCTCCACGAAGGACAACAAGGCGCCATGCGCAGGAGTGAAGACATCATGGATACACCCCAACTGAACCTGATCACGGTCAAGGTGGTGGCGCTCGCAGCCACCGACATCGAACGCGCGAAGCGCTTCTACGGCATCACGCTGGGCCTCGAGCGTGCCCAGGAAGGCGGGCAGGAAATCGGTTTCGCGCTCGGCGACACGGTGCTGATGATCAAGGACGACTGGTACGGCCAGCCGACCGCGGAACCGAATCCGCGCATCACGCTGCAGACCGCCGATGCGCGCCAGATGGAGCGCGCGCTGCGAGCGCTGGAGGTGACGATCTCGGATCCGGTCGAGCTGTACGAGGGGGCGTACTACGTCGGTGCCTTCCTCGACAGCGAGGGCAACAAACTGTGGTTCTGCTCCAACCAGTGACGCGCGCCGCGCCCGCGTACCGGAAGATGGGCGGCCTTCGCCGCCGGCGAGCCGCTGGGCACCGCGCTTGAATCGGCGGCGCTCAGGCCGCCTGGGCGACGGCCCAGGCCAATGCCGAGCCCATCGCCGCGATGCCGATGCCCTTGCGCAGCAGCGTCGACCATGCGCGGTGCCGGCAGGCGACGAGCAGCGGCACCAGTAGCAGGACGAGGGCCAGCTGCACCAGCTCGATGCCGAGGTTGAAGGCCAGCGTGGCCGACACCAGTCGGCCAGGCGATAGCGACAATGCGCGCATCGTGTCGGCGAAGGCCAGGCCGTGCACCAGGCCGAAGCCGGCCGCGACCCAGGCCTCCCGCGACGGGTAGAACGGCCGCAGCGCATGGATGGCCGAAATACCGACCGAGGCCGCGATCAGCACCTCGACCCACTTGCCGGACGGCGGCAGCCAGTCCAGCGACGCCGCCAGCAAGGCGACCGAGTGGCCGAGCGTAAAGGCGCTGATCCACCACAGCGTGTTGCGCACCGCCGGCCGCAGCTCGGTGAGCGGCCGCCAGCGGCCGTGGGCCGCGCGCGGCGGTATCGTCAGCAGCAGCGTCAGCAGGAAGGCGAGATGATCGGCGCCCGCGAGGATGTGCCGGGCGCCGAGCAGCACCATGCCGAGCCAGGCCCTCCAGCCCTGCTCTTCGGCGCGATCGATGTCCAGCCGCGTCTGCTGCGCGCGCATCGCGCCGAGCAGGCGGGGCGCGTCCGGCAGCACGCCACCCGACCAGTCCTGCACCATCGAGGCCACCACGATGTGCATCGCGATCTCGCGCACGATGACCTGGTAATCGAGTTGAACGCGCTGCATCGAAGCGCCTGGCGGGGGCTTCAGCCGAACTTCGAGCCGCCACTCGTCGCCGTCGCCGGCCGGTGGCGAGATTCGGTCCACGGCGACCCGCCAGACCCTGCCGCCCTCCGACGTGACCGCGATGCGCTCGACAACGTAGGCGCGCACCGCGGCCGCCTCCAGGCGCGGCCGGGCATCGCTGCCGGGGCCGGGGTCGGGCACCAGTCCGGCCTGCACGAAGGCCGTCTCCAGCCTTTCGGCCGGCAGCCTCAAGTGCAGTTGCCATTCGCTCTCGAGCACGCGCAGCTCGACCAGCGACTTGGGCATCGGATGGGCTTGCGCCCGGCCGCCGCACAGGGCCAGCGCGCAGGCCAGCCAGATCAACCATCGCCAGGCCATGGCACGCCGCTCAGAACGCAAAGTTGCCTCCGTAGTCGAGCGTCTTGTCGCGCCAGATGCTGTGGTAGTGGTTGGCGCTGAAGACGATGCCGTTCTGCACGCTGAGCTCGATCCACACCCTCGGCCCGTCGATCCGGACGTAGGAACCGCGGGTGGCCAGGTCCGAGTACGAGGCCCAGGCGATGTAGGTCTCGTCCAGCGCAGCATCGGTGCTGTAGGCGCTGTCCTGGCCGGTGTCCCTGGCGTCGCAGGCATAGCTTTCGATCGCGGCCGCGACCCGCGCCCGCTGGCTCGCATCGAGGCCGGCGACGGCCAGGCCGGACGGCGTCGAGGGAAACTCGCCGTCGTGTTGCGGGCCGACCAGCAGGTCGTCGTAGGCCTGCGACAGCTTGGCGCCGGCCAGCTGACTCGCGTCGAGGCCCTGCAGCATCGCCAGCAGTGCCTGCCGACGCCCTTCCATCGGCTGGTAGCTGGTGCCGCCGCTGCTGAAGCTGACCGGCTCGACCCCGACGAAGTTGGGCGTCAGGCTGACGGCTCCACCATTGACGCTCGCCAGGAAGGTGTAGTGGTGCCCGGTGAATTCGAGCACCCACGGACTCGACGCGGACGGCGTGCCGAGGAAGGAGAGGTAGTACAGGTCGGCGTCGTAGCCGGAGCGGTAGGCGCCGAGGTAGTCGTCGGCCAGCCTCAGGTCGGCCATCGTCTGCTGTCCCTGGCTGGTCAGCGCCGCGCTGAGCAGTTGCTCGGCCGCGGCCTTCGACACCGCCGACAGATCCGCCAGCGCCAAGCCATGGCGCTGCACGAAATCGGTCGGAAGATTGGACCAGAAGTCCGTCGCATTGGAGGCGCTCAGCTCGTAGCTGACGGCGGCCAGTTCGCTGCTGCTCAAGGTCGCAACAAAAAAACGTCCGCCAGGCAGGCCAGCCGCGCTCCCTGCTCGCTGACGGTGCTGCAATCCGACGTGCCGTCGCTGCTGGAAGAATTCGAATCGTCGCTGGCGTCGGACGTCGCGTCGTCGCTGCTCGAGTCGCTGCTGTCGCTCGACGTCGAGGCGTCACTGGTGGTGCTGTCGCTGCCGTCGCTTCCGCCGCCACCGCAGGCGGCCAAGGCGAGCACTGCAGCGAGGCAGAAGGCCCGCGTGAAAGCGGCAGGCGGGAAGGGTGGCTGGTTTTCGTAGTCCATGTCGGCTCTCTGCTCGAAGGGGCTCCGCTGGTCGAGCCCGGGGTTGGCGACGGGCAGCGGCGACGGCCCTCGACCTGGCGTGAGTTCGGCGCTGCGGCTGCGATTACAGCAGCCCACTGCAGCCGGAATTTTTCCGCTCTGTATGAAGCCGGACACTTGCCGTCGGCGACGCGCAGGGATGTCGGCAGCGCTGCGCCACCACGAACGCCGCCACGGCGGAGGCCGGGAATATCGCCCGCCAATGAGCATATGCCATTGAGTTTAAAGGATTTTTCGCTTGACCGCAGTCCCGGCCCCAACCAAGATGAAAGCGAATCTGCGCGGCGCCGGAAGCGGCGGTGCCCGGTCGATCGTCGATCGGCGACGTCGCTGAGCGCTTGCTCCGGACGCTCGACGCCAGACCGAAGGGAGGGAGGCAATCGATGGACCTGTCCCGGGAGCCTGCTCGCCGGATCGGCGATCGGGACCTCGCAGGCCGCGCGACGGCCGATCGTTCGAGCGCCACGGACAATGTCGAACTGTGGTCGCCCGGCGCGACGGCCATGAGCGACGAGCTGCGCGATCGCATCGCGACTTGCCTCGCCTGCGCATTCAGTTCGCGGCAGTGGGAGCGGAGCCCGATGCCGCTGGGCGACACCTCGGATCCCCAGTCCGCCCGCGGCATCGTCGCCCAGTGGGGTCCGAACGCATCGATCCTGCTGGCCAGCCGGCCGGCCCATCCGGATCCGGCCGTTCGAGGCCAGCTGCTGGGCTGCGTGGTCGGCGGCATCCTCGACCCGGACCTGATCGACGCCTACGGCCTGCAGCCCTTCGGCGCCTCGCGCGGCGATGGCCTGCTCGCCTACATCGGAGTATCGCCCGCGCACCAGGGGACGCGGCTGCTGAGTTGCGGACCGTCCCGCTATTCCCGCCTGCCGGCCGCCGAGGCCGAGCGGCCGGGCCACCGGGGACGCAGCCTCGCCGGGCTGCTGTTCTCGAGCTGGCTGATGCTGCCGGACATCCGGCGCACCGGCCGGCAGTTCGTTCGCACGCGCCGCTCGATCGAGCCGATCCTGCACCTGCTGCTGGCGCACGATTTCGCGTATCGCGGCCAGTTCCGGGTCGAGTTCCGCGGTGAAGGCCAGGAGCGCCTGGTCTATTCGCGCCGGGAAACGCGCCCGTGGGCGCCGGAGCGGCGCTCATGAACGCCGGCATGCACTTCCTGCGCAACCCCCGTTCGATCATCGTCACCGGCGGCG
>JBNLET010000124.1:0-20375 GCA_050305135.1 Rhodocyclaceae bacterium
CTGATCGGACCCGCTGCGGCCCGCGAGAGCTACCTGGTGATCGAGCGCATCCTCGAGGCCGCCCGCCAGACCGGCGCCCAGGCGATCCACCCGGGCTACGGCTTCCTGTCCGAGAACGAGGCCTTCTGCGAGGCCTGCGAGGCGGCCGGCATCGTCTTCATCGGCCCGCCGGTGTCGGCGATCCGGGCGAGGGGTTCCAAGTCGGAGGCCAAGAAGCTGATGGAGGCCGCCGGCGTACCGCTGACCCCCGGCTACCACTGCGACGGGCAGGATCCGGCGCTGCTGGCGCGCGAAGCCGAGGCGATCGGCTACCCGGTGCTGATCAAGGCCGCCGCCGGCGGCGGCGGCAAGGGCATGCGGCTGGTCGAGCGGGCCGGCGATTTCGCCGAGGCGCTCGCCTCGTGCAAGCGCGAGGCGGCCTCGAGCTTCGGCGACGACCACGTGCTGGTCGAGAAATACGTGCTCAAGCCGCGCCATGTCGAGATCCAGGTCTTCGGCGACGGCCACGGCAACTGCGTCCACCTGTTCGAGCGCGACTGCTCGGTGCAGCGCCGCCACCAGAAGGTGCTGGAGGAGGCGCCGGCGCCGGGCATGACGCCCGAGCGACGGGCGGCGATGGGGCAGGCCGCGGTCGATGCGGCCAGGGCGGTCGGCTACGTCGGCGCCGGCACGGTGGAGTTCATCGCCGCGCCGGACGGCAGCTTCTACTTCATGGAGATGAACACCCGGCTGCAGGTCGAGCACCCGGTGAGCGAGATGATCAGCGGCCAGGACCTGGTCGAATGGCAACTCCGCGTGGCGGCCGGCGAGCCGCTGCCGCTCGCCCAGGAACAGCTCGCGATCCGCGGCCACGCGCTCGAGGCGCGCATCTACGCCGAGGACCCGGACAAGGGCTTCCTGCCCTCGACCGGCCGCCTGCTGCACCTGTCGCCGCCGGCCGAAGGCCTGCACGTGCGGGTGGACAGCGGCGTCGAGGAGGGCGACGAGATCAGCCCGCACTACGACCCGATGATTGCCAAGCTGATCGTCTGGGACCAGGACCGCACACGGGCACGCGCGCGCATGCTGCAGGCGCTGGCCGAGTACCGGGTGGTCGGGGTGGCCAACAACATCGGCTTCCTGTCCCGGCTGGTGGCCTGCCCGGCCTTCGCCAACGCGGATCTCGACACCGGCCTGATCGAGCGCGAGCGCGGCTACCTGTTCCCGGCCGATGCGCCGCCACCGGACGAGGTCTGGCTGGTGGCGGCGCTGGCCGAACTGCTGCGCGAGTCGGACCGCGGCCAGGCCCAGGCGCGGTTCGATGCCGAACCGGACTCGCCGTGGCACGCGCGCGACGGCTGGCGGCTCAACAGCCGCGCCCGGCGCGACCTGTGCCTGCGCTTCGGCGAGCGGGAACAGACGGTCGGCGTGACCTACCGCCGCGAAGGCTACACGCTGGCGCTCGGCGGCCGGCAGGTCGGCGCGCGCGGCGAACGCGAGCCGCGCGGCCAGTTGCGGGTCGAGCTGGACGGTACGCGGATGGATGCGGCCGTGATCGTCGCCGGCGAAAAGCGCCACGTCTTCCTGAACGGACGCACCTGGATGCTGTCCAGCGTCGACCCGCTGCACCACGGCGCCGACGCCAGCGGCGCCGAGGGTGGCTTGCTGGCGCCGATGCCGGGCAAGGTCATCGCGCTGGTCGCGGCGGCCGGCGCCCGGGTCGACAAGGGCGCTCCGCTGATGATCCTGGAGGCGATGAAGATGGAGCACACGATCACCGCGCCGGCGGCCGGCATCGTCAAGGCCTTCCACTACGAGGTCGGCGACCAGGTCGGCGACGGCGCCGAACTGGTGGACTTCGAAAGCGCCGCCTGATCGGAGAGAATCGAGCGATGAACCTGCCCCGCCACGTCCGCATCGTCGAGGTCGGCCCCCGCGACGGCCTGCAGAACGAAAAACAGCCGGTGGATACCGCCACCAAGCTGGCGTTGATCTCACGCCTCGGCGCCGCCGGCCTGCCGGCCATCGAGGCCACCGCCTTCGTGTCGCCGAAGTGGGTGCCGCAGATGGCCGACGCGGCCGAGGTGATGCGCGGGATCGAGCGACGGCCCGGCGTCGCCTACCCGGTGCTGACACCGAACCTGAAGGGTTTCGAGGCCGCGCTGGCGACCGGTGCCGAGGAGGTGGCGGTGTTCGCCGCGGCATCCGAGAGCTTCAGCCAACGCAACATCAACTGCTCGATCGACGAATCGCTGGCCCGCTTCGAGCCGGTGATGGCCGCCGCCGCCGAAGCGGGGGTGCGCGTGCGCGGTTACGTCTCCTGCGTGCTCGGCTGCCCCTACGAGGGCGAGGTCGCGCCCGAGGCCGTGGCGCGCGTCGCCGGCACGCTGCTCGAGATGGGCTGCTTCGAGGTCAGCCTGGGCGACACCATCGGTGTCGGCACGCCCTCCGCCACGCGCCGCATGCTCGACGCAGTGTTCGCCCGCGTGCCGGTCGACAAGACCGCCGGCCACTTCCACGACACCTACGGCATGGCGATCGCCAACATCCACGCCTCGCTGCAGGCGGGGGTCGCGGTATTCGACGCTTCGGTCGGCGGGCTGGGCGGCTGCCCCTACGCCGCCGGCGCGTCCGGCAACGTGGCGACCGAGGAAGTGGTCTATCTGCTCGACGGCTTGGGCATCGACAGCGGCATCGACATCGCCGCGCTGGTCGACACGGCGGCATGGATCAGCCGTCGGCTCGGTCGAGAACCGGCCTCGCGGGTCGCCCGCGCACTGCTGGCCAAGAAGAACTCACAAGGATGCGGATCATGATTGGAAGACTCCTTCCCGCTGCGGCGCTGGCGCTGGCCTGGGCGCTGCCGGCCGCCGCCGCGCCGGCGGCCGACATCAAGGCCTTGCCTGCGGCGCAGCAGCAGGCGCTGCTCGAAGGCCGCGGCATGGGCATGGCCAAGGCCGCCGACCTGAACGGCTATCCCGGCCCCAGGCACGTGCTGGCGCTGGCCGCCGAACTGGCGCTGAGCAAGGACCAGCGCGAGCGCACCGAGGCGCTGCTGGCGGCCATGCAGGACGACGCGAAGGCGCTCGGCGCGCAGTTGGTGGAGGAGGAGCGCAAGCTGGACCGGCTGTTTGCCGACGGCCTGGCAAGCAGGGACGGCATGCTGTCGATCCTGAACCGCATTTCCTCGCTGCAGGGCTCGTTGCGGGCGCGCCACCTGGAAGCCCACCTGGCGCAGCGCGACGTGCTGGACGCCGACCAGCTCGCGCGCTACAGAGAGCTGCGCGCCGCCACGCGCGGCGCCGAGCCCGGCCGGCATCGCATGCACGGCAGCGGCGGCGAGGGCTGCGGCGCAGTCGACCATGCGGCGATGCACGCCCGGCACCACGGCATGACGGAGCCGAATCAATGAACGTCAGGTCGCCGTGCATCAACCTGTGCCGGATGGATCGGCTCCACGGCCATTGCGAGGGCTGCTACCGGACCCTGGACGAGATCGCCCGATGGGCCGGCGCCGACGACGACGAGCGGCGCCACATCCTGCACCGGGTGGCCCGGCGCCGGGCGGCGGCGGAACCGATCGAACGGGACCTGGGCTGCGATTGTGAGCGTTGATCCGGCATACCGCAGCGCATCAGCCGAGGCGGCCAGAGCATGAGCGACGATTCGCCCTGCGTGGGATTGTGCGAGATCGATCCGGAGTCGGATCGCTGCATCGGCTGCGGCCGCAGCAGCGCAGAGATCTTCGGCGAGCCGGAACCGCAGACCGTGCATGACGCGGAAGTGGTGGAGGAAAAGATTCCTCACCCCGGCCCGCCGCAGAACGACTAATTCCTTCCGCCGGCGGCCGATTTCTTGAGTTCGGCGAAGACCGGCCCCCACATCGGGTGGCCGACTTCGGCCCGGGCCAGTTCGAAATTCGGGTCGATCGCCAGCACCGCCTTGAAATGCCGCCGGCAGTCTCCGATGCGCGACTGTACGCAGGCGATGAAGGCCGCCAGCTTGTGCGCCTCGACCTTATCCCTGCGATTGGCCAGGCCGACGTCCAGCGCCTCCTGCAACCATACGTCGGCCAGATCGTAGCGCCCTTCCTCGTAGCGCTTCCGCCCCTGGTCGAGGGCCAGTCGGGCGGTCTGCCAGACCTTGCTGCGGTCGACGACCGGTGCCGGCGCCGACACCGGGGACGTCATGGCGCAGGCCGACAGCAAGAGGCTCAGGAACAGCGGCCACAACAGGCGCCGCGGGCGGGATTTCATCTGCCGAATCGATGGCGTATCAGTTTGTCTCCCCCCGATTCTAGCGTCATCTCGGCCACGAAAGGCGTCAAATCCAGATTGCGGATCTCGATCCGGTGCCGCCCGGGCGGCAACCTCAGCTGTGTCAGCGGGGGCGAATAGCCGGCGTCCTGGCCGTCGACGAAGACCTGCCCCCAGGGCAGGATCGACAGACGCAGCCGCGCCGTCTCGACGCCCGGCGCAGCCCCCCCGACGATCAGCTCTTCACGCCGGTGGGGCGCCCGCGCGACAGGCTCGGCCGCCGGGGTCGGCGTGATGATCAGCGGCGGACGGTCGTCGACGGGCGGCAGCGGCAGGATCGGCGGCGCGAAGACGTCCACTTCGTCGAGGCTCGGCGGCCCGGACGCCAGCCCGGCCGCGGTCGGCACCTGCGGCAGCGCCGGCTCGTTGTCGGGCAGGCTGCCTCTCAGCAGCGTGAACGCCAGCCAGGCCGCCAGCACCACCCCGCCGACCGCCACGCCCAGCCTGCGCCCGCCCCAGTGCCGCATCCGGCGCCGGGCGGCGCCCGCCCGGCCGGCCGGTGCACTCTCCATCACGACGGTGCCGCCGTTGCCGCTGCTCGGGCTCTTCACCGGCAGCGTGCGGCGGCTGCCCGGGTCGGCACGCAAATCCTTGCGCAATACGCGCAGTACACGGGCCATCTCGCGCGCCGAATCGAAGCGGCGCGACGGATCTTTCTGCATCACCCGCAGCAGCATCAGATCGAGTTCGCGCGGTACGTCCGGGTTCTGCTCGCGGGCCGTCGGCGGATCGAAATGCAAGACCTTGTCGACCACGTCGACCAGGTTCTTGCCCTCGAACGGGCTGCGCCCGACCAGCAGTTCGTACAGCGTCACGCCGAGCGAGAACAGGTCGGAGCGGACATCCGCGTCGCCGCCCTGGATCTGCTCCGGCGCCATGTATTTCGGCGAACCGAGCACGTGGCCGCGCGGCAGCGTCTGCTCGGGCGCCAGATTGACGCGCGAGTGGGCGATGCCGAAGTCCATGATCTTCACCATCCCGCTGCGACTCAGCATGATGTTGGCCGGCTTGATGTCGCGGTGGATGACGCCCTGGCTATGGGCGAAATCGAGGCCGCGGCAGACCGCCAGGCCGATGTCGACGACCCGCCGAACCGGCATCACGGAGCCCATGTCGAGCGTTTCGCGCAGGCTCAGACCCTGCACGAACTCCATCGCAATGTACGGCACGCCGTCGCTTTCGCCGATGTCGTACACGGTCACGATGTTCGGATGGTTGAGCCGGCCGGCGGACTTGCCCTCGCTGAAGAAATGCTCCCGGAAATCGGCCTTGTCGGCGCTGGCCAGGTCGAGGCTCAACACCTTCAAGGCCACGCGGCGCCCGATCAGCGGATCCTCGGCGCGATAGACGGTGCCCATCGCCCCCTTGCCGAGCATGCCGGCAAGCACATAGCGCCCGATCCGGACGGGCCCGGAAGTGGCTTGCTCGCTCTTGCTGGCAGGGACGGTCATGGGGATCAACGCTGCGGCCGGACCGGCAAAAGTTATCACATGGAACGCATACTGCACGCTACGAGTTGTGCTACGAGTTGTGGCGCGACTATGGAATAATTTTGCACCTTCGGGCGATTTTGCGGCCGCGCAGCCAGGCGGCAGCGCCGATGACGAACGGCTAGGGCAGACATGCGAGGCAGGATTTGACCAACCACACGCGCTTTGAAATGTGTTGCATCAGCAACCCCGGCTGCGTGCGCACGCTGAACGAGGACGCCGTGCAGGTGGCGCCCGAACTGGGCCTGATGGTGGTGGCCGACGGCATGGGCGGCCACAGCGCCGGCGAGTTGGCGGCGAAGCTGGCGGTCGAATGCATCGTCGGCCGCGTCCGCGATGCGCTGGCCAGCGGCCCCCCGGCCGGAGCCACCGATGCCGAGGCGCTGCTCTCGGACGCCGTGATGAAGGCCAACGCGGCGATCATCGCGCAGGCGGCCGGCAAGGAGCAGCTGAAGGGCATGGGCAGCACCGTGGCCTGCCTGTTGTTCCATGGCGAGCAGGCCACGATCGCCCACCTGGGCGACTCGCGCGCCTACCGGCTGTCGGCCGGCAAGCTGCGGCTGCTGACGCGCGATCACAGCCTGACCCAGGAGGTGCGCGAAATGGGCATGATCGGCGAGGATGCGATTTCGTTCAGCCACAACCGGCACCTGGTATCGCAGGCGCTGGGCCATGGCGAGGCACCGACGGTCAGCGTCAGTACCGTGCCGTGCGTGGCCGAAGACGTCTTCATGCTGTGCACCGACGGCCTCAACGACATGGTGGACGGCGTCGACCTGGAACTCGCGCTGCGCGTGCTGCGCAGCAATCTGTCGCTGGCCGCCGAGCAACTGGTGATGATCGCGCGCGACAACGGCGGCCACGACAACATCACGGTCGCCCTGGCCGGACCACAGCGGGCCGCGGCAAAGCGGCGCAAGGCGCCGGCGGCGGCCGAGGTCGGAACGATCGGCCGGCTCGCGGGCTGGCTGCGCTCGCTGCTGAGCGGAGGGAACTGAGCATGGCGAAGATCGTACTGAGCCTGGATGGCGAGATCATCGAGCAGCGGGTGGTCAAGGAGGAGCGGCTGACGCTCGGCCGCAGCTCGGATTGCGACCTGGTCATCGATTCCAACAAGGTCAGCGGGCGCCACGCGGAGATCATCACGGTCGTGAACGACCATTTCCTCTAGGACCTCGGCAGCACCAACGGCACGCTGGTGAATGGCAAGCGGATCACGCGCCACCTGCTTGAGAACAACGACGTGATCTTCGTCGGCCCGTACCGCATCAAGTACATGACCGCGGCCGCCAACGTCGGCTTCGACCGCACCCAGATCATCAGCCAGGTCAAGCCCGGCGTATCGCCGGCCAACACCCAGGTGGTGCCGGCCGCGCTGGATTCGGCCGCGGCATCGACGCGGGCCGCCCGCTCGCGCTTCCCGAAGGGCAAGCTGGTCGTCGTCGAGGGCAAGAAGGCCGGCAGCGAGATCGCCGTGGACGGCGTTCTGGTGCCGGTCGGCCGCGAAGGCCGCGCGCTGGGCGTCGTCAACCGCCGTCCGCTAGGCTGCTTCCTGTGCCAGGTCAGCGGCCGCCGGCTGCGCCTGAACGGGAAACCTCTCGGCGCCGATCCTGTCCTGCTGGAGAACGGCGACGAGATTGTCGCCGACGATCAGAAGCTGGTCTTTCAGAACGCCTGAGCGCGGTGCCGCGGCACCGCCGGGGCCGCCTTCTTCGCCCGGGAGTGCCCGATGAGCCGAAATCCGCTGCCGGCCTCGCTGCTGGTTCTCGAGCGCGGCTGGCTGTCCGCCAACAACGTCATCGGACTGGACGGACCGCATGCCGAGATGATCGACAGCGGCTACATCACCCATGCCGAGCAGACGATCGCGCTGGTGCACCACGCGCTCGACGGCCGGCGCCTGCTGCGGCTGCTGAACACCCACTCCCATTCCGATCACATCGGCTGCAACGCGGCCGTGCAGTCGGCCTTCGGCTGCCGCATCACGATTCCGGCCGGCATCGCCCGCAGCGTCGAACAGTGGGACGAAGCTGCGCTGCTGCTCACCGCCACCGACCAGCGATGCGACCGTTTTCGCCACGATGACACGCTGGCGGCGGGCCAGCGCTTCGCCTTCGGCGGCCTCGAATGGCAGGCCCTGGCCGCGCCGGGACACGACATGGAGGCGCTGATGTTCCACTGCGCCGAACGCCGGCTGCTGATCTCGGGCGATGCGCTGTGGCGGGACGGCTTCGGCGTCCAGTTTCCCGAACTGATGGGCCTAGCCGGCGGTCTCGAAGCCACCCGCGCGACGCTGGAGACGATCGGCCGTCTGCCGGTGGGCCTGGTGATCCCCGGCCACGGCTCGCCCTTCGTGGACGTGGACGAGGCGCTGCAGCGCGCCTTCGCGCGGCTGGCGGCGTTCGAGCAGGACGCCGAACGGATGGCCCGCAACGCGATCCGGGCCTGCCTCAGCTTCAGCCTGATGGAATGCCGCAGCACGGCGCTCGACGCGCTGCCGGCCTACCTCGAGCAGGTGCCGCTGTACCGCGAACTGAATCGCCGCTACCTGCGGCTGGCGCCCGATTCGCTGGCTTGTGCGCTGGCCGACGACCTGGTGCGGGCCGGCGTCGCCCGTATTGACAGCGGCATGCTCCATGCCTGCTGAATGGGACGGCGGGGCATCGGCCGGCGGGCGGCGGTAGCGCTTGTGATCGCGCTTTGGTACAACATCGTGCAACAACAGCAGCTAGGTTCCCGTCCATGCAACTGGTTCTGATCAGCGGCCTGTCCGGATCCGGCAAGTCGGTGGCCCTGAAGGCCCTCGAGGACGCCGGCTACTACTGCGTGGACAACCTGCCGGCGACACTGCTGCCGCAGTTCATCGGCCATATCCGCGGCAGCGGCTTCAAGCGCGCCGCGGTCGCCGTGGACATGCGCTCCGGTGCCGGCATCGCCGCACTGCCGCAGCAGCTCGATCAACTGCGCCACATCGTCGACGACTTGCGCTTCATCTTCCTCGAGTCCCGTGACGACACGCTGATCCAGCGCTTTTCCGAGACCCGCCGGCGCCATCCGCTGGCCGACGAGGGCGTCTCGCTGGCCGAAGCGATCCACCGCGAGCGCGAGGCACTGGCCGAAGTGGCCGAGCTCGGCCACCGCATCGACACCAGTGACCAGCCGGCCAACACGCTGCGCGGCTGGATCAAGAACTTCCTCGACCTGAAGGCCGCCGAGGGCCTGACGCTGATGTTCCAGTCCTTCGGCTTCAAGTACGGCATACCGGTCGACGCGGACCTGGTGTTCGACGTGCGCTGCCTGCCGAACCCGCACTACGACCCCAAGCTGCGGCCGCTGAGCGGCAAGGATCTGCCGGTGATCCAGTTCCTCGAACGGGTGCCGGAGGTCGGCCGCATGGCCGAGGACATCTACCGCTTCGTCGCAACCTGGCTGCCCAGCTACGTGCGCGACAACCGCAGCTACCTGACCATCGCGATCGGCTGCACCGGCGGCCAGCACCGCTCGGTGTACCTGGCCGAGTGGCTGGCCACCAAGTTCCGCCCGGCCGGCAACGTGCTGGTGCGCCACCGCTCGCTGCGCAACGAGATCGCCGCGACCTTGCCGCCGCGCATCGGCACGATAGGCTGATGCGCCGATGCCCGCTGCACGCCTGCGGAGCTGGCTCGGCTACCTGCGCGCCGGCGATCTGATCACGCTGGCGGCCGGCCTGGCGCTGTGCGTAGGCAGCTTCCTGGTGCTGTGGCGCGGACCGGCGCCGGACCGGGCGATCGTCCGCGCCGGTGGCCACATCGTCGCCGAGCTGCCGCTCGACCGACCGCGCAGCGTCGAGGTGCAGGGGCCGCTCGGCACGACCAGGATCGAGGTCGCCATCGGCCGCGCGCGCGTCGCGGCCGATCCCGGACCACGCCAGTACTGCGTGCGCCAGGGCTGGCTGTCGCGCGGCGGCGCGGTGGCGATCTGCGCACCGAACCAGGTATCGCTGTCGCTCAACGGCGGCGCCGGCCGGCATGACACGCTCAGCTACTGAACTGGCGGTTACCGCCGACGACTACCGCATCGCGCGGCTGGCGGCGGCGGCGATCGCGCTGACGGTGGCCGAGGCGGCCGTTCCGCTGCCGCTGCCCGGCATCAAGCCGGGCCTGGCCAACATCGTCACGCTGATCGTGTTGTGGCGCTACGGCTGGCGCGATGCGGCCTGGGTGTCGTTGCTGCGGGTGCTGGCCGGCAGCCTGCTGCTGGGCCAGTTCCTGGCCCCCGGCTTCTTCCTCAGCCTGTCCGGCAGCGTCGCCAGCCTGCTGCTGCTGGGGCTGGCCATGCATTTGCCACGGCGCTGGTTCGGACCGGTCAGCCACAGCGTGCTGGCGGCCTTCGCCCATATCGGCGGCCAGTTGCTGGTGGCCCGGCTGTGGCTGGTGCCCCACGACGGGGTGTTCTACCTGGCGCCGGTGTTCTTCGCCGCGGCGCTGCTGTTCGGCCTCAGCAACGGGCTGATCGCGGCGCGCCTGCTCGAGCAGCGCGGGTGAGCCGGCTTGCGTGGCCCGGCTCGCGGGCCGACGTGGATTTCGCCACGGCCCGGCCGGACGCACGCCGATCGAAACCGATCCTGCTGCGAAACAGAAGCTTGACCAGGATCAAGCGAGGATTTTGCAGCGCACGATAGGCTTGCCGGTTTGATTCGCGCGCATCATTGCCCATGGCCATCGAACTCGTCTGCCCGGCCGGCAGCCTGCCGGCACTGAAGACCGCCGTCGACCTCGGTGCCGACTGCGTCTACCTCGGCTTCAAGGACGCCACCAACGCCCGCAATTTCAGCGGCCTGAACTTCGACGGCAAGGCCATGGCGGATGGCGTCGAATATGCCCACCGCCGCGGCGCCAAGGTGTTGCTGGCGCTCAACACCTACCCGCAGAGCGACAACTGGCCGAGCTGGACCGCGGCCGTGGACAAGGCCGCCGAGCTGGGCGTCGACGCGGTGATCCTGGCCGATCCGGGCCTGATGCGCTACGCCATGCGCAGCCACCCCGACCTGCGGCTGCATCTGTCGGTGCAGGGTTCGGCCACCAGCTACGAGGCGATCAACTTCTACCACGAGCAGTTCGGCATCCGTCGCGCGGTGCTGCCGCGGGTGCTGTCGCTGGCGCAGGTCGAGCAGGTGATCCGCAATACGCCGGTCGAGATCGAACTGTTCGGCTTCGGCGGCCTGTGCGTGATGGTCGAGGGGCGCTGCGCGCTGTCGGCCTACGCCACCGGCGAGTCGCCGAACTGCAACGGCGCCTGCTCGCCGGGCAAACACGTGCGCTGGGAGCAGACCGAACAAGGCATGGAGACCCGCGTCAACGGCATCCTGATCGACCGTTTCGGCAAGGACGAGCGGGCCGGCTACCCGACGCTGTGCAAGGGACGTTTCGAGGTCGGCGGCGAGACCTACTACGCGATCGAGGAGCCGACCAGCCTGAACACGCTGGAACTGCTGCCCGAGATCGCCCGCATGGGGGTCGCGGCGATCAAGATCGAAGGCCGACAGCGCTCGCCGGCCTATGTCGCGCAGGTCACCCGGGTATGGCGCGAGGCGATCGACCGGGTCGAGCGCGATCCCGCCGGCTACCGCCCCGAGGCCGCCTGGCAGAGCCAGCTCGCCAAGGTCTCGGAAGGCCAGAGCCAGACCCTCGGCGCCTATCACCGCCCCTGGAAATGACCGACCGGAGCCCGGAAACGACATGAAACTCGCCCTCGGCCCGCTGCTGTACTACTGGCCCCGCCAGCGCACGCTGGCGTTCTACGAAGAAATCGCCGACGCCGCGGTGGACGTGGTGTACCTCGGCGAGACGGTGTGCTCGCGACGCCACGAACTGCGCCTGCCCGACTGGCTGGCGATCGGCGAGCAACTGCGGGAGGCCGGCAAGGAAGTCGTGCTGTCCAGCCAGACGCTGATCGAATCCGAGTCCGACCTGAAGACGCTGCGCCGCATCACCGAGCAGGCCCGCTTCCGCGTCGAGGCCAACGACATGGGGGCCGTCCGGCTGCTGGCCGGCACCGCCGGCTGGGTCGCCGGACCGAACCTGAATGTCTTCAACCACCACACGCTGGACATGCTGTGCGAGCTCGGCGCGACGCGCTTCGTCGCGCCGGCCGAGATGTCGGGCGAAATGCTGGCCCGGCTGACGGCTGCCGCCGACGCCGCGCCGGAGATCGAAGTCTTCGCCTACGGTCGGGTGCCGCTCGCCTATTCGGCGCGCTGCTTCACGGCACGCCACTTCAACCTGCAGAAGGACGACTGCGCCTTCCGCTGCATCGATTTCGCCGACGGCCTGACGCTGAACACCCGCGACGGCGAGCCGTTCCTGGCGATCAACGGCATCCAGACCCAGTCGGCCCGCGTACACAATCTGCTCGGCGACATCGACGGCCTGCGGGCCTCGCCCGCGCAGGTGCTGCGCATCAGTCCGCAGGGTCGGGGCACGCCGGCGGTGCTGGAACTCTTTCGCGCGGTGCTCGACGGACGCCGTCGGCCCGCCGAAGCGCTGGCCGAGTGCCGCGGCCTGATGCCGGCCGAAGCCTGCAACGGCTTCTGGCACGGTCGCGCCGGCGTCGAGGAATACATCGCCCGCTGAGGATCGAACATGCAACGCAAGCTCCCCGACTTCACCGTACCGGCGCGCCTGGCGCGCCTCGTCGGCCGGCTGCCCCAGCTGCCGCCGACGCTGGGCCTGGTCACGGCGCTGAACCTGGCGCTGGACCGCATCCTGCCGCGCGAGCAGCTCGAACCGCTGATCGGCAAGCGGCTGCAGGTGGTGGTCACCGATGCAGGCCTCACGCTGCGCTTCGCGCTGACCCCGCGCGGCTTCAGGCCGAGCCTGGACCGATGCGCGGAAGACCTGCGCATTTCGGCCAGGATGCGCGACTTCATCGCGCTGGCCTTGCGCGAGGAAGACCCGGACACGCTGTTCTTCAGCCGCCGGCTGCTGATGGAGGGCGATACCGAGCTCGGCCTGCTGGTCAAGAACACGCTCGACGCGGTGGATTGGCAGGCCCTCGGCACGGCCGCCCGTCCGGCGGCGTTGTTCGCCCGGCTGCGCGGCGCCCAGGGCTGAGCCCGCCCGGCCGCGGCAGCGCGCCGCGGCATGACGAGCCCGCCGGCGGCAACGGTCGCGGGCCGGCGAGGAATGCGGGCTAGAATGGGCCCCTGCCTACCGCCCGCGCCCAATGGACGCCGAGTTCCGCTCGACCACCGACCTGCCCCGCCACCTGGCCGTCGCCTACGCGGCCCTGGTGGTCTACGCCTGCCTGCATCCGTTCTCGGGCTGGCACGAGAGCGGCCTGCATCCGCTCG
The DNA here is from genome assembly GCA_050305135.1 of Rhodocyclaceae bacterium. Lineage (GTDB taxonomy): Bacteria > Pseudomonadota > Gammaproteobacteria > Burkholderiales > Rhodocyclaceae > Cognatazoarcus. The sequence goes on from JBNLET010000124.1 coordinate 13,116, forward strand.
ACTTCGTCGCCGCCCCGTGGCCGCGCTACTACCGGGTCATCGACCTGGTGCTGAACGTGCTCGGTTTCGTGCCGCTCGGTTTCCTGCTGGTGCCGGCGCTGCCGCGGCAGCTGCCGCTGCGCACGTGCGTGGCGCTGACGGTGCTCTCGTGCTTCTGTCTCAGCCTGGCGCTGGAAGTCGTGCAGAACTACCTGCCGACCCGGGTCGCCTCGAATCTCGACCTGGGCTTCAACACGCTCGGCGCGCTCGCCGGCGCGCTCGGAGGCGCCTGGCTCGGTCCGCGACTGTTTGCGCGCGAGGGCGGCATCCACCGCTGGCGCAGCCGCCACGTCGTGCCCGGGCCGCTGGGCGAGACCGGCGTGATCCTGATGACGCTGTGGCTGTTCGCCCAGTTGGCGCCGGACAGCCTGGTGTTCTCGACCGGCGATCTGCGCCGGCTGCTCGAGCTGCCGACGCCGCTGCCGTTCAGCCCGCAGCAATTCCTGCGCCTCGAGGCCGCCATCACGGCCGGCCACCTGCTCGCCGCGGTATTGCTGGCGCGGGCCATGTCGCGCGACAGCGCGATCGGAGCGATCCTGCTGCTGGTGCTGCTGGCACTGGCCGCCCACACGCTGGCCAGCGTCAGCTTCCTGGTGGTGGCCGACCCGCTCGCCTGGGCCACGCCGGGCTGGCGCGCCGGCCTGGCCGTCGGACTGCCGCTGGCGGCGTTCGGCCTGATGCTGCCGCGCGCGCTGGCCCACGGCCTGGCCGCGATGGCGCTGCTGGCTGCCACGGTGCTGGTCAATCTGGCACCGCAGAACCCCTATCTGCAGTCCTATCCGCAACTGGTCGGCGAGAGCCACTTCCTCAACTTCCATGGTGCGACGCAGCTCGTCTCCAGCGTCTGGCCGTTCCTGGCGCTGGCCTATCTGACCGTACTGGGCGCGCTGAATCCGGGAATACGGCGATAATCCCGGCCGAGCCAGTTACCGTACCAGCCAGAGCGGAGCATCCGATGAGCTATTTCAGGCACCACGTGTTCTTTTGCACCAATCAGCGCGCCGAAGGCGAGACCTGCTGCAACAACCACCAGGCGGTAGCGATGCAGACCTATGCCAAGGAACGCATCGCCGAGCTGGGTCTCAAGGGCAAGGGCAAGATCCGCATCAACAAGGCCGGCTGCCTCGACCGCTGCGACGACGGCCCGGTGCTGGTGGTATATCCGGGCGACGTCTGGTACACGTACGTCGACAAAGAGGACATCGACGAGATCATCCAGCGCCACCTGGTCAAGGGCGAGATCGTCGAGCGCCTGCGGCTGCCGTGACGCCCGAGCGGAGGAGAGAGCATCCATGACGCGCCCGCTGCCCACCGAAAAGGCCTTGCTGAACGGCCCGGACGGCAACATCGAGGTCTTGATCGACGCACCTGCCGACGTGCGCGGCATCGCCGTCGTGGCCCACCCGCACCCGCTGTTCGGCGGGGCCAACACCAACAAGGTGGCCCACACGCTGGCGCGCGCCTTCCGCGACATGGGCTTTGCGACGCTGCGGCCCAATTTCCGCGGCGTCGGCCAGAGCGAAGGGCAGCATGACCACGGCGGCGCCGAGACCGAGGACCTGCTCGCGGTCGTGTCCTGGGCCCAGTCGCGCTGGGGCAGCCTGCCGATCGGCCTGGGCGGCTTCTCGTTCGGCGCCTTCGTGCAGACCCGCGTCGCGGCCCGCCTGGCGCCCGGCGTGACGCCGCCGCAACGCATCGTGCTGGTCGGCACGGCCGCCGGCGAAGTCACCGGCGCCCGCAGCTATGCGACCGAGCCGGTTCCGCCCGCCACCTTGCTGATCCACGGCGAACTGGACGAGACGGTGCCGCTCGCGAACGTGCTCGAGTGGGCCCGGCCGCAGGAGCTGCCGGTGGTCGTCGTGCCCGGCGCCGACCACTTCTTCCACGGCAAGCTGCACGTCATCCGCGACATCGTCGCGCAGCGCTATCTGCCGCTGTGACGGCTCGCCCCTGAACGAAAGGAGTCCACCATATGCGCCTCGTCTGCTCCCTCACCAGCCCGTATGCGCGCAAGATCCGCGTTCTGCTGGCGGAGAAGAAGCTGCCGTTCGAACTGGTCGAGGACGTGCCCTGGAACGCCGATACCCGGGTGCCCGAATTCAACCCCCTCGGCAAGGTGCCGGCCCTGGTCGCCGCCGACGGCAGGATCTGGTTCGACTCGCCGGTGATCGCCGAATACCTGGACACCGAATATCCGTCGCCGCAGATGATCCCCGCCGACCGCCGCGCGGCGCTGCCGGTGCGCCAGAGCGAGGCGCTCGCCGACGGCGTCACGGACGCCGCGGTGGCGCTGTTCCTCGAGCGCAAACGCCCGGCGGAGCAACAGGACGCCGCCACGATCGAGCGCCAGCTGGGCAAGATCGAGCGCGGACTCGCAGCGCTGGCCGAGCGCGTCCATCAGGCCGAGGGCCTCGACCACGGCCAGCTCTCGGTCGCCGACATCGCTGCCGGCTGCATGCTGGCCTACCTGGATTTCCGTTCGCCGGAAATCGATTGGCGCGGCACCCACCCGGTGCTGGCCCAGTACGCCGACCGGCTGCTGGCGCGGGCGAGTTTCGCGGCGACGGTACCGCCGGCCTGACCGGCGCGTTCGCGCACGGCGAGGCACGGCGGCGTTCGACGGCCCGCCCGGCGGGCGATCCCGCTCTAGTGGCGCCGGCGATGCGGAGAAATTTCCTGTGCCGCCGACTCGGCGGTGGGCCGGCGGCCGCGTGAACGCGCTAGCTGCGGCGCAACCTGCGGTATAGCGTGTTCCTGCTGATGCCGAGGCGCTTGGCAGCCTGCGAGATGTTGCCTTGGCACTCGGCCAGCACCCGCTCGATGAACTGCGACTCGATTGTTTCGAGCAGGCAGCCCTCCGCCGCCGGCGGCGGCGGCGCGGTCGGCGGCGGCGGCGCGGGAGCGGCCGGCGGTTCGCTCGGGGGCGCGGCCTGCATGGTGAGCGCAAAGGTGTTTTCGGGCAGGTGGCATTGCCGGATCTGCGACTGGCCGTCCTCGAGCAATGCGAACGCAACGCGGAGAACGTTTTGCAGCTCGCGGATGTTGCCGGGCCAGTGATGCTGCTCGAACAGCGCCAGCACGTCTTCCGCGACGCTCACCCGGCTTCGCGATCCACCTTCCGCCGCCAGGATCGATGCGACCAGGCTGCGCAGATCGCTGCGCTGGCGCAATGGCGGCAGCGTCACCGCGAGGCCGCTGACACGGAAGTACAGATCCGCCCGGAAGCGGCCCTCGCGCACCGCTTCGGGCAGTTTGCGATGGGTCGCGCAGACCAGCGAAAAATCCACTTCGATCCCACCGCAGCCCCCCAGCGGCACGACGGTACGCTCCTGCAGCACGCGCAGCAGCCGGGTCTGCAGCGAGAGCGGCATGTCGCCGATCTCGTCGAGGAACAGCGTGCCGCCGCAGGCCTGCTGAATCTTGCCGATGTAGCCGCCCTTGCGCGCGCCGGTGAAGGCGCCGCCGACGTAGCCGAACAGCTCGGACTCGAACAGGCTCTCGGGAATGGCCGCGCAGTTCAGCGCCACGAACGGTTTGTCACGACGCGGCCCGCTGAGGTGATAGGCCATCGCGAAGCGCTCCTTGCCGACCCCGGACTCGCCGAGGATCAGCAGCGGGATGTCCTTGCCGACGATCCTGGCGGCACGCCGCGCGGCCGCCCGCAGCATCGGGTCGGAGGCCTCGAAATGCTTCAGCGTCGGCGCCCCGGCCGCTTCGACCCCGGCGCCCGGCTTTTCCGTTGCCGGCCCGCGCCGCTCTTCCGCCGGGATGGCGGCCGGGCGCCGCGCCGCGCTGGCCGGCACGTGCAGCCGGGCGAAGAAGCGCTTGCCGTCGCGCGCAGTCAGCGAGCCGATCCAGTGGGCGTCACCGGCGGCCCGATCGACGCAGAGGCCGAACTCCTCCTCGAAGATCAGGCCGAAGTCGAGCTGGTGAATGATCTCGCGATTCAGGCCAAGCGCGTCCAGCGCCCGCCGGTTGGCGGCCAGCAGGCCGCCTTCGGACGAGAACGCGATCGCGCCTTCCTGCAGCGTGCCGATCGACTCCAGCGCTTCGTGGAAGCACAGCACGAATTCCTGCCCGAACTCGACCTCGAACAGGCGCTTCTCGATGAATTGCGAGGTCAGCCGCACCAGGCCGAGCGAATGCCTCTGGTAGGCGCGATAGTCACCGGAAATGTCGAGCGCTCCGAGCACCCGATCATGCGGATCGAAGATCGGAGCGGCGGCGCAGGTCAGGAAGCCGTTGCAGTCGAGAAAGTGCTCGCTGCCGACCACCTCGACCGGGCTCTGTTCCACCAGCGCGGAGCCGATCGCGTTGGTGCCGCGCGCCTCCTCCGACCACGAGGTGCCGGCACGCAGCGCCACGCGACTGGCGCGATCGATGAAATCCGGGTCGCCGCGGCTCTGTAGCAGAACGCCGCTGCGATCGGACAGGATCACCATGCTGCCGGAAGCGCGGATCTGTTCGTAGAGCGAATCCAGGATGCCGTGCGAGTGGGACAGCAATTGCGCATTGCGCGCCTGCGCTTCCTTCAGGCCCACCGTCGACAGGCAGCCTATCGTCGCGCCATTCACCCGGCGGTCCAGGCCGTGCCGCCGGCTGCGCCGCCACGAATCGACGATTCTGCTCCCCGGCGAGGCTTGACGGCGCTCGCCCTGCGGGTCTTCGAAGAAATTGCTGCGTGCGGCCCGCACCATGGCCTCGCGAGCCTCGACGCTTCTTTCCGGTTTGTTCATGCCTTCCCGTTTCGAGCTTAAACAGACAACGCCGACCGCAGCCAACGGGCCGCCGTCGGCGACCGCTTGTCACGCGCAGCCGCTGCGCCGCAATATCGCCCGCCTCATCTTGCGCTTCGCCCCGCCGCGAGGAAGATTCGCCACGCCGCCGCTCGACGGCCGATTACGACGATTCGCGCGGCAGCGCCGGCATCTGCCGAGCACATGGAGAGCATTGAAAATGCATGCAAGATCGAGTCCCGACGCGGTTCTCGAGCAAGACGCCGACTGGCTTCGAAGGGCCACCGGCAGGCTCGCCGCGGGTCTGATGTCCCGCAGACGGCTTGACATGGTGCATTGCGGCAAGCCAGGCGATCGGCCACGACGCCGGCCGGCCAGCCCGGCGGCACAAACCTCGCGCCAGAGGATCGCGCCGCGAGAGCGGCCAAGACCGCGAATTGCTCCAGATTGCAACACTCGGCCACGGCACATGCGCCAAAGACGAACAGGCCGATCGGCGATTCGCGGCCCGTGGGGGCGCCCGTCGCGCCGCGGCGTGAGGCCCGCGCTGCGGCCATCGGCGCTCTCGCTCGCCGCCTACTGCCGCAGGTCGCCCCAGTTCGGCGGCGGCGAGGCGTCCTCGGCGTCGGCGCGGAAGGGATTGATGTCGAGCCCGCCGCGGCGCGTGTAGCGCGCCCATACCGCCAGGCGCTGCGGCCGGCACTGGCGGCGCAGATCCATGAAGATGCGCTCGACGCACTGCTCGTGGAATTCGTTGTGCTCGCGGAACGACACCACGTAGCGCAGCAGTTCGATCCGGTCGATCGGGTGGCCGCGGTAGCGCACCACCAGCGTCGCCCAGTCGGGCTGGCCGGTGACCAGGCAGTTGGATTTCAGCAGCTGCGACACCAGCGTCTCCTCCACCACCGGGGCGCTCGGCTCGGCGCGCAGTAGTTCGGGCGCCGGCGTGTAGCACTCGACGTCGATGTCCAGATCGTCGATCAATACGCCCTCGGCGCAGCCGAGCCGGCGTTCGGGGCGCTCGCCGAGCGGGCGGATACCAACGCCGACGCGGCCGCCGACGGCCTCCGACAGGTCGGACGCGATGCACAGGCGTACCGCTTCGGCGGACTCGAAGCGGCTGCCGTTGAAGGAATTGAGGTAGAGCTTGAGCGACTTCGACTCGACGATGCGCGGGCTGGAGGCCGGCACGTGGAATTCGCCCAGCGCCACCAGCGGCTTGCCGCGCGGGTTCAGCCACGACAGCTCGTAGGCGTTCCACAAGTCCTCGCCGTAGAACGGCGGCTGGCGTTCGATGCCGATCTCGGCGCGCTTCGGCGCCCGGGCGATCGGGAACAGCAGCTCCGGTGCGTAGTCGCTGCGGTAGCTGACCGGTCGGCCGAGCGGCGAAGCTTCGGCCGGCGGGCTTGGCGTCGGGTCGCTCATGGCCGCTCGGGGGTCGGGTCGATGGCGGGGATTATAATGGCGCGTTCGAAACGCCTTAGCGGAGATTCCGCCGACGATGGCCGACATGCACGAGACCCTGCTGGTGCTGACCACGCTTCCGGATCGCGACCGCGCGCTCCAGCTGGCATCGGCGCTGGTGGAGGCGCGGCTGGCAGCCTGCGTCAACGTGCAGGCCGGCTGCACCTCCGTGTATCGCTGGCAGGGTGTGCTGGAGACGGCAGACGAGGTGGCACTGCTGATCAAGACCACCTCGGCCCGCTATCCGGCGCTGGAAGCCGCGATCCGTGCCCGGCACCCCTACGAACTTCCCGAGATCGTCGCGGTCCCTGTGACACGTGGCCTGCCCGCCTATCTGCAATGGGTCGGGAACGAAACCACCCCTGGATCCTGACCCGATGCCCATCAAGCACCTCGCCTCCCGATTCCTGCTCTTCCTCGCCTCGTTGCTGCTGGCGGCGTCCGCACTGGCGGCAGGTCCGCTGCATCCGCAGGAAGCGTACAAGATGCACGCCCGCTCGCTGGATCCGAACACCATCGAGGTGGTGTTCGACATCCACGACGACTACTACCTGTACAAGTCCAAGTTCCACTTCAAGGCCGACGATCCGGCGGTGAGCTTCGGCCAGCCGGCGCTGCCGACCGGCAAGCAGAAGCACGACGAATTCTTCGGCGACGTCGAGATCTACCGCGGCAAATTGCGTTTCACGCTGCCGCTCGAGGCGCAGGCCTCGCTGGCCGGCTTCCAGCTCACCGTGGTAGCCCAGGGCTGTTGGGACGAGGGTATCTGCTACCCGCCGACCGACTTCACCGCCGCCATCTCGCTGACCGGCTCGAGCGGCGAGGGCGGAGGCAGCCTGCTCGACCGCGCGCTCGGCCGCGGCAGCGAGGCCTCGGGCGGCGGCATGGACGTGCCCGGCGCGGTCACGGCCCCGCCCGCCGCGCTCGAGGCCGGCGGCGACGAGTCCGGCTCGATCGCGGCGATGCTGCACAAGGTCAGCGGACCGCTGGCCTTGCTGTCGTTCTTCGGCTTCGGCCTGCT
>JBNLET010000125.1:0-24342 GCA_050305135.1 Rhodocyclaceae bacterium
AGCCGGCCAGCGGCGCCCGAGATCCGCCTGATTCATAGGCCCCACCAAGATCGCAACACTACATTGGAACGCAACGAGCGCCGGCCGAGGCGCGTATCCCGAAGACGAGTGAGGACGACGAGATGAAATTCCAGAAGAACGCCTGGTACGTGGCCGCGATGGCCAGCGAGATCGAGGCCGACAAGCCGCTCGGCCGCCGCATCTGCGACGAGCCGATGGCCTTCTTCCGCGGCGACGGCGGCACCGTGGCGGCGGTCGAGGACTGGTGCCCGCACCGCGGCGCGCCGCTGTCGCTCGGACGCGTCGAGGACGGCAAGCTGGTGTGCGGCTACCACGGCCTGGCGATGGGCTGCGACGGCAAGGTCCATGCGATGCCGATGCAGCGCACGCGCGGCTTTCCGGCCAACCGGAGCTACCCGGCGGTGGAACGCCACGGCTTCGTCTGGGTGTGGCCCGGCGAGGCCGGCAAGGCCGACCCGGCGCTGATCCACGATGCCTTCTGGGCCGACGATCCGGCCTGGGCGCACGGCGGCGGCGTGTACCACGTCAAGTGCGACTACCGGCTGATGATCGACAACCTGATGGACCTCACCCACGAGACCTACGTGCACTCGACCAGCATCGGCCAGCCCGAGATCGACGAGACGCCCTGCAAGACCCGCAGCGAGGGCGACGAGGTGATCACCAGCCGGCTGATGGAAAACATCCCGGCGCCGCCGTTCTGGCGTGCCAACATGCGGTCCGCCGGCCTGCCCGAGGACGCGCCGGTGGACCGCTGGCAGATCTGCCGCTTCACGCCGCCGTCCCACGTCATGATCGAGGTCGGCGTCGCGCTGGCCGGCAACGGCGGGCCCGATGCGCCGGCCGACAAGAAGGCCGCCGCGATCGTGACCGACATGGCCACGCCCGAGACCGAGACCACGATGTGGTACTTCTGGGGCTTCGCCCGTAACTTCAAGGCCGACGATCCGGCCACCACCGAGGCGATCCGCAGCGGCCAGGGCAAGGTCTTCCTGGAAGACGTGGAAATGCTCGAACGGCAGCAGCAGAACCTGCTGGAATGGCCCGAGCGCAATCTGCTCAAGCTCAACATCGACACCGGCGGCGTGCAGGCGCGCCGCGTTATCGAGCGTCTGATCGAGGCCGAGAACGTGCCCGCGCAACAGGCGGCGAGCGCATGACGGCCGCGACCCTGACCGTGCGGGTGGCCCGCAAGTGGGCCGAGACGCCCGAAGTCTGCGCGCTCGAACTGGTCGCCGCAGACGGCGGCGCGCTGCCGCCCTTCGAGGCCGGCGCCCACCTCGACGTACACCTGCCGGACGGGCTGGTTCGCCAGTACTCGCTCTGCAACGATCCGGCCGAGACCCGGCGCTACCTGATCGCGGTGCTGCGCGAAGCCGAATCCCGTGGCGGCTCGGTTGCCGTGCACGATGCGCTGCGCGAGGGCGACACGCTGACGATCGGCGCGCCGCGCAACCATTTCCAGCTCGCCGAGTCGGCCGCCCACAGCTTGCTGCTGGCCGGCGGCATCGGCGTCACGCCGCTCCTCGCGATGGCCGAGGCGCTGGCCGCGCGCGGCGCCGATTTCAGCCTGCACTACTGCACGCGCAATGCCGCGCGGGTGGTGTTCGGCAGCCGGCTCGCGCAGCCGCCGCTGGCCGGCCGGGTGCAACTGCACCTGAGCGAGGGCCCGCACGCCGACCGGCTCGACATCGCCGCGACGCTGGCCGCCGCAGCGGCCGACAGCCACCTCTACGTCTGCGGCCCGGCCCGTTTCATACAGGCGGCGCTCGATGCGGCCCATGCGCTGGGCTGGCCGGAGGCGCGCGTGCACCGGGAGTTCTTCGCCGCGCCCGAGGTGGAGGCCGCCGGCCCGGAGCAGGCCTTCGAATTGCATCTGGCGCGCAGCGGCCTGACGGTCAGGGTCGAAGCCGGCCAGTCGGCGGTCGAGGCGCTGCACGCGGCCGGCGTCGAGGTGCCGGTGTCGTGCGAGCAGGGCGTGTGCGGCACCTGTCTGACGACGGTGCTGGAAGGTACGCCGGATCACCGCGACGCCTACCTGACCGACGAGGAGCGGGCCGCCAACGACCAGTTCCTGCCGTGCTGCTCGCGCGCCGTGGGCGGCCGCCTGGTGATCGACCTGTAGCGCCGGACCGCTCGCGGGCGTGAGGGCTCGACCGAAGCGTCCCCGGTAGGGCCGGCTTCAGCCGGCCAGCGGCACTGAACAGAGGCGTTTGGCATGTATCGGCCGCCCGAGGCGGGCTGAAGCCCGCCCTACGGGGGAACACGCCTCGGTCGGTTTCGTAGGGCCGGCTTCAGCCGGCCAGCGGCACTACACCAGCGACGTCCTCAGTCGGCCGCCAGGTGCTCCCTGACCTGGCTCTCGATCAGCTCGACGACGTTGCGCTGCACCTGGGTCATCGGGCGGCGCGAGCTGACGGCCCAGGCCAGCCGCGCCAGCAGCGGCGGGTTCTGGATCGTGCGCAGGTCGAAGTCGCCGTCGTGGCCGAAGGCGTGCAAGGCGCTGGCCGGCAGGATGGCGCCGCCGAAGCCTGCCGCCACGAGGTCGAGGATGGCCGGGATCGAATCCGCCTCGATCGCGATGCGCGGCCGCCGCCCCCGCGTCGCCAGTTCCTGCTCGACCAGCATGCGGATGGCGTTGGGGCGGCTCGGCATGATCAGCGGCAGGCGGGCCAGGTCTTCCAGGTTGATCGGCCCGTCGCCGTCCTGCTCGCTGCGCGGCTGCAGCAGGTGCATGCGCTGCGTCGCCAGCGGGTGCAGTTCGACTTCGGCCGACGGGCGGCTGTCGTACAGCAGCGCCACGTCGAGCCGGCCCTGCGCGATCGACTCCTGCATCGTGACCGACAGGCCCTCGTTGATGGTCAGCATGGCGTCCGGCATCGAAGCCTGGAAGGCTTGCGTCAGCGGCACCGTCAGCACGCGCGCCAGGCTCGGCGGCAGGCCGACCGCGACGCGGCCCACCTGTCCGCCGCGGGCGCGCGACAACTCCTCGCGGATGCGCTCGATCTGGTGCAGCACGCCGCGGCCGTGCTCGAGCATGATCTTGCCGGCCTCGGTGGTCGTCACGCCGCGGCCGTTGCGCAGCAGCAGCGGCTGGCGCAGCTCGACCTCGAGGCGGCGCACCTGGCGGCTGAGCGCGGGCTGCGCGATGTCGAGCGCGATGGAGGCGTTCGTGAAGCTGCCCAGTTCGGCCACGCGAACGAAGTACTCGATCTGCTTCAGGTCCACTTCGACTGTCCTGCTTTTCTATAGCCGGGCTCTACATATAGCAGATTGCGATGGTTCCGCGGCGATTTCGGTGGCTCGGGTATCGCAATTATGATGGTGCTTGAACGATCCATGCCGGCACGTTCTATCTGATAGAGGCGGCCCCAGCTGTCTGTCCGCTGGCCGCTTGCCCACAATCGGCCCCATGAACAGAGCCCGAATTCCTGTCGCCGCCTGCCCGGCGATCGGTACCGCCGAGCCCGCGCCGAGGAGCTGCCCGTGACGCCGCCGATCCGCGGTATCTCGTCGATGGCGACGCGGCAGGTGCTGGCCGAACTGGCGGCCGCCTACGCGGATGCCACCGGCCAGCCGGTCGACATCGAGTCGGTCGGCGGCGTCGATGCCGAACGGCGCATCGCGGCCGGCGAAGCCTTCGACCTGGTGGTGCTGGCCTCGGCCGCGATCGGGCGGCTGGCCGCGGCGGGCAGCGTGCTGCCGGCATCGCGTGTCGACCTGGTGCGCTCCGAGACTGTCGCCGCGGTGCGGCGCGGCGCGCCGCAGCCGGACATCTCGAGCGAGGTCGCGTTGCGGCGGGCGGTGCACGAGGCCCGCAGCATCGGCTACTCGACCGGCCCCAGCGGCGTCGCGCTGGCGGCGCTGTTCGAGCGCTGGGGCATGGCCGACGAGTGCCGCGCCAAGCTGGTGGTGCCGCCGCCCGGCGTCGCGGTCGGCACGCTGGTGGCGAGCGGCGAGGTGGCGCTGGGTTTCCAGCAGCTGGCCGAGCTGATCCATGTGGACGGCATCGAGCTGCTCGGGCCGCTGCCGGCGGCGGTGGCGATCGTGACCATTTTCAGCGGCGCGGTGGCCGAGGCCGGCCGGCGGCCCCGCGAGGTCGAGGCGCTGCTGGCCTACATGGCGGCGCCCGAGGCGGCGGCCATCAAGCGCAAGTACGGCATGGCGCCCGTGATCGCGGCGCCCGCAAGATCTGGAGAATTGAATTGATCATCGACATCCACGGCCACTACACGACCGCGCCGCAAGCGCTCGAGGACTGGCGCAAGCGGCAGATCGCCGGCATCAAGAACCCGTCCGAGATGCCGCGCGTCGCCGAGCTGAAGATCTCCGACGACGAACTGCGCGAGACGATCGAGGCCAACCAGCTGAAGAAGATGATCGAGCGCGGCTCGGATCTGACGATCTTCAGCCCGCGGGCGAGCTTCATGGCCCACCACATCGGCGACTTCGAGATCAGTTCGACCTGGGCGGCGATCTGCAACGAGCTCTGCCATCGCGTCGGCCAGCTCTTTCCGGACCACTTCATCGGCGCGGCGATGCTGCCGCAGAGCCCGGGCGTCGATCCGGCCAGCTGCATCCCGGAGCTCGAGAAGTGCATCGAGGAGTACGGCTTCGTCGCGATCAACCTCAACCCGGATCCGTCCGGCGGCCACTGGACCAGCCCCCCGCTGACCGACCGGCACTGGTACCCGATCTACGAAAAGATGGTCGAGTACGACATCCCGGCGATGATCCACGTCAGCACCAGCTGCAACGCCTGCTTCCACACCACCGGCGCGCACTACATCAATGCCGACACGACGGCGCTGATGCAGCTGATCGAGGGCGAGCTGTTCAAGGATTTCCCGACGCTGCGCTTCGTGATTCCGCACGGCGGCGGCGCCGCGCCCTACCACTGGGGTCGCTACCGCGGGCTGGCGCAGGCGCTCGGCAAGCCGCTGCTCGGCGAGCACCTGCTGAACAACGTGTTCTTCGACACCTGCGTCTACCACCAGCCGGGCATCGACCTGCTGACCCGGGTCATTCCGGTGGACAACATCCTGTTCGCCTCCGAGATGATCGGCGCGGTGCGCGGCATCGACCCCGAAACGGGTTTTCACTTCGACGACACCAGACGCTACATCGAGGCGACGCTGAACCTGTCGGCCGAGGCGCGGCACAAGGTATACGAAGCCAACGCCCGCCGCGTCTATCCGCGCCTCGACGCGGCACTGCGGGCCAAAGGCCTCTGATCCGGGAGACAAGCGAGCATGTATGAACTGGGCGTCGTCTATCGCAACATCGAGCGCGCCGAGCGCGAAACGGCCGACGCGCTGGCCGCCCTCGGCTCGGCCACCGTCCATGAGGCGATGAGCCGGGTCGGCCTGATGAAACCCTACATGCGGCCGATCTATGCCGGCGCGCAGGTCTCCGGCACCGCCGTCACGGTGCTGCTGCAGCCGGGCGACAACTGGATGATGCACGTCGCGGCCGAGCAGATCCGGCCCGGCGACGTGGTCGTCGCGGCGGTCACCGCCGAATGCGGCGACGGCTATTTCGGCGACCTCTTGGCCACCAGTTTCATGGCCCGCGGCGCGCGCGCGCTGATCATCGATGCCGGCGTGCGCGACGTGAAGACGCTGACCGAGATGGGCTTCCCGGTGTGGAGCAAGTGCATCTCGGCCAAGGGCACGATCAAGGCCACGCTCGGCTCGGTGAACATCCCGCTGGTGTGTGCCGGCATGTGGGTCACGCCGGGCGACGTGATCGTCGCCGACGACGACGGCGTCGTCTGCGTGCCGCGCGCGATGGCCGCCAAGGCCCTCGAGGCGGGGCGGGCACGCGAGGCCAACGAGGGCGCCAAGCGCGACACGCTCGCCTCCGGCGTGCTCGGCCTGGACATGTACGACATGCGGCCGGCGCTCGAGAAGGCCGGCCTGAAATACATTGACTGACGGCATCGGGCATGGGCGCGCACGCCACTCCCTCGCACTGGAAAGTCGCCCTCGTTGGCTACGGCGAGGTCGGTCGCATCCTGGCCGAGGATCTGCGCCGGCGGGACATGACGGTCGCCGCCTGCGACATCAAGCTGGCCGACGCCGCCGCGGCCGGGCCGCTGCTGCGGCACGCCGCAGCGCATGCCGTCGCACTGTCGCCGGGCCATGCCGAGGCGGTGGCGGGCGCCGACCTGGTGATCAGCGCAGTGACCGCCAGCCAGACCGTGGCGGCGGCCGAGGCCTGCGCGCCGGCGATCGGTGCCGGGGCCTTCTTCCTCGATCTCAATTCCGCCTCGCCGGGCGCCAAGCAGCGCGCCGCGGCGCTGATCGACGGCGCCGGCGGTCGCTACGTGGAAGGGGCGGTGATGACCAGCGTACCGCCCTACCGCAGCCGCGTGCCGCTGCTGCTGGGCGGTGCCGCGGCCGAGGCGCTGTGCCCGTCGCTGAACGCGCTGGGTTTTGCCGCGCGGGTGGCGAGCGAGCGGCTCGGCGTCGCCTCGGCCACCAAGATGTGCCGCAGCGTGATGATCAAGGGGCTGGAGGCGATGGTGATCGAGAGCTTCACCGCGGCCCGCGCCTACGGCGTCGAGGACGCGGTCATCGCATCGCTGCAGGAGACCTTCCCGGGCATCGACTGGGAGCGGCAGGCGGCCTATTTCTTCCAGCGCGTCATCGAGCACGGCCGGCGGCGCAGCGAGGAGATGTTCGAAGTCGCGCAGACCGTGCGCGAGGCGGGCCTGACGCCCCATTCGGCGCTGGGCACGGCCGAGCGCCAGGCCTGGATGGCCGATTGCGCCGATGCCGGGGTGTTCGGACCGCGCGGCGCCGAGCGCTTCGCCCGCAGCCCGAACTGGCGCCTCGAAGCGGACCGCATCCTGGCGGCAGCCAACCACGACGACAAGGCAGGACGATGACATTCGACAAGACCCCCGGCTGGCTGGACTGGTACGCGGGCCCCAGCACCCCCCGTTTCCGTATGCCGCCCGGAGCCGTGGACGCCCATTGCCACGTCTTCGGGCCGGGCGAGCAGTTCCCGTTCGCGCCGGAGCGCAAGTACACCCCTTGCGACGCCGGCAAGGCCCAGCTCTTCGCGCTGCGCGACCACCTGGGCTTCGCCCGCAACGTGGTCGTGCAGGCCACCTGCCACGGCGCCGACAACCGCGCCATGATGGATGCCTGCCTGGCCGCCGGCGGCAAGGCGCGCGGCGTCGCGACGGTGCGCCGCTCGGTCGGCGACGACGAACTGCAGCAGATGCACGCCGCCGGCGTGCGCGGCGTGCGCTTCAACTTCGTCAAGCGGCTGGTGGATTTCACGCCCAAGGACGAGCTGATGGAGATCGCCGGCCGCATCGCGACGCTCGGCTGGCACGTGGTGATCTACTTCGAGGCGCAGGACCTGCCCGAGCTGTGGGACTTCTTCAGCGGCCTGCCGACCACCGTGGTGGTGGACCACATGGGGCGGCCGGACGTGACCAAGCCGGTGGACGGACCCGAGTTCGAACTGTTCCTGCGCTTCATGCGCGAGCACCCGAACGTCTGGAGCAAGGTGAGCTGCCCGGAGCGCTTGTCCGTCGCCGGCCCGCGGGCTCTCGACGGCGAGCAGGCCGCCTACCGCGACGTGGTGCCGTTCGCGCGGCGGATCGTGGAGACCTTCCCGGAGCGGGTGCTGTGGGGCACCGACTGGCCGCATCCCAACCTCAAGGACCACATGCCGGACGACGGGCTGCTGGTCGATTTCATTCCGCACATCGCGCCGAGCGCCGAGCTGCAGCGCAAGCTGCTGGTGGACAACCCGATGCGGCTGTACTGGCCGGAGGAGCGCTGAGGCGGCGAGGAGACAAGCATGGCACTCGAAAAACCCTATCTGGACATCCCCGGCACGATCATCTTCGATGCCGAGCAGTCGCGCAAAGGCTACTGGCTGAACCAGTTCTGCATGTCGCTGATGAAGGCCGACAACCGCGCGCGCTTCAAGGCCGACGAACGCGCCTACCTGGACGAATGGCCGATGAGCGAGGAGCAGAAGCAGGCCGTGCAGGCGCGCGACCTGAACTGGTGCATGCGCACCGGCGGCAACATCTACTTTCTCGCCAAGCTCGGCGCCACCGACGGCAAGAGCTTCCAGCAGATGGCCGGCAGCATGACCGGCATGAGCGAGGAGGCGTACCGAGACATGATGATCCGCGGCGGTCGCTCGCCGCAAGGCAACCGCCACCTGGGCGAGGACGGCGACGCCCAGCCCGACCGCCAGCCGCAGGGCAAGGCCGGCAAGGAGAAGCACTGATGGCCCGCATCACCGCAAGCGTCTATTCCTCGCACGTGCCGGCGATCGGCGCCGCGCTCGACCTGGGCAAGACCGGCGAGGACTACTGGCAGCCGGTGTTCGCCGGCTACGAATACTCCAAGCGCTGGATGGCCGAGAACCGGCCGGACGTGGTCTTCCTGGTCTACAACGACCACGCCACCGCCTTCAGCCTGGACCTGATCCCGACCTTCGCGATCGGCACCGGCCCCGGCTACAAGGTCGCCGACGAGGGCTGGGGGCCGCGGCCGGTGCCCGACGTGACGGGCCATCCGGAGCTCGCCTCCCACATCGCCCAGAGCGTGATCCAGGAAGACTTCGATCTGACCATCGTGAACCGGATGGAGGTCGATCACGGCCTGACCGTGCCGCTGTCGCTGATGTGCGGCCAGCCGCAGGCCTGGCCCTGCCCGGTGATCCCGTTTGCCGTCAATGTCGTGCAGTACCCGGTGCCCTCGGGACGGCGCTGCTTCATGCTCGGCCAGGCCATCCGCCGCGCCGTCGAGAGCTTCGACGCCGACCTGAACGTGCACATCTGGGGCACCGGCGGCATGAGCCACCAGCTGCAGGGCCCGCGCGCCGGGCTGATCAACCGGGAATGGGACAACGCCTTCCTCGACCGCCTGATCGCCGATCCGGCGGGGCTGTCGCAGATGCCCCACATCGACTACGTGCGCGAGGCCGGCTCCGAGGGCATCGAACTGGTGATGTGGCTGATCGCACGCGGAGCGATGGCCGACGTGGCAGGCGGCGCGGCGCCGCTCGTGAAACACCGCTTCTACCATGTGCCCGCCTCGAACACCGCGGTAGGCCATTTGATCCTGGAGAACCAACGATGACGCAGCAAACCATCAAGGTGGCATTGGCCGGTGCCGGTGCCTTCGGCATCAAGCACCTGGATGGCATCCGGAACATCGACGGCGTCGAGGTGGTGTCGCTGGTGAGCCGCGACCTCGCCAAGACGCAGGCGGTGGCCGACAAGTACGGCATCGCCCACGCCACCACCGAACTCGACGAGGCGCTGGCGCGCGACGACGTGGACGCGGTGATCCTGTGCACGCCGACCCAGATGCACTCGGCCCAGGCCATCGCCTGCATGCAGGCCGGCAAGCACGTGCAGGTCGAGATCCCGCTGTGCGACGTGCTGGCCGAAGGCGAGCAAGTGCTGCGGGTGCAGCAGGAGACCGGCCGGATCGCGATGTGCGGCCACACCCGCCGCTTCAACCCGAGCCACCAGTACGTGCACAACCGGATCGTGGCCGGCGAGTTCCACATCCAGCAGATGGACGTGCAGACCTATTTCTTCCGCCGCAGCAACATGAACGCGCTGGGCGAACCGCGCAGTTGGACCGACCACCTGCTGTGGCATCACGCCGCCCACACCGTGGACCTGTTCGCCTACCAGGCGGGCTCGCCGATCGTGCAGGCCAACGCCGTCCAGGGGCCGAAGCACCCGGAGCTGGGCATCGCGATGGACATGAGCATCCAGCTCAAGGCCGCCAACGGCGCGATCTGCACGCTGTCGCTGAGCTTCAACAACGACGGGCCGCTGGGTACCTTCTTCCGCTACATCGGCGACAGCGCCACCTACATCGCGCGCTACGACGACCTGGTCGATGGCAAGGAAGAAAAGATCGACGTCAGCCGGGTGGCCGTGTCGATGAACGGCATCGAACTGCAGGACCGGGAGTTCTTCGCCGCGATCCGCGAAGGGCGCGAGCCCAACGCCGGCGTCGCACAGGTATTGCCCTGCTACCGGGTACTACACGCACTGGAACAACAACTGGAGCAGGGCTGAGCGTCGGCGTGCCCGCGCCGACTCAATGGATTCACTCGGAGGAGACACTGATGAAGAAAATGACAACGCTGTTGCTGGGCCTGGCGCTTGCCGCCTTCGCGCAGTTCGCCGGCGCCGCCGACGTGACGCTGCGCTTCCACCAGATGCTGCCGCCGCAGGCGACGATCCCGTCCAAGGCGATCTCGGCCTGGATCAAGCACGTGCAGGAGCAGAGCGGCGGTCGCATCCGCGTGCAGCAATTCCCGAGCATGCAGCTCGGCGGCAAGCCGCCCGAGCTGTTCGACCAGGCCAAGGACGGCGTGGTGGACCTCATCTGGACCGTGCTCGGCTACACGCCGGGCCGCTTCCCGAAGAGCGAGGCCTTCGAGCTGCCGTTCAACACCGGCTCGGCCGAAGCCGGCTCGCGCGCCTTCCAGGAGTACGTCGAGAAACACGCGATGGACGAGTTCGCCGGCGTCAAGCTGATCGCCGTGCACGTGCATGGCCCCGGCCTGTTCCACAGCCGCGATCCGATCAACAAGCTGGAGGACCTGAAGGGCATGAAGGTGCGCGGCGGCTCGCGCATCATCAACATCATGCTGGAGCAGCTCGGTGCCACGCCGGTCGGCATGCCGGTGCCTGCGGTCGGCGAGGCGCTGTCGAAAGGGGTGATCACGGCCACCACGATCCCGTGGGAAGTGGTGCCGGCCTTCAAGGTGCAGCAGATCGTCAAGAACCACACTGGTTTCTCGGGCGACACGGGCCTGTACACCCAGACCTTCGGCGTCGTCATGAACAAGGCCTCGTACGACAAGCTGCCGGCCGACCTGAAGAAAGTCATCGACGACAACAGCGGCATCGAGACCGCGGCGCTGTTCGGCGCCGTGATGGATGCCGGCGACAAGGTCGGCCTCGGCCTGGCCCAGAAGGCCGGCAACAACATCATCACGCTCGACGAGGCCGAGACCGCCCGCTGGAAGGCCGCCGCGGCCGGCGTGCGCGAAGCCTGGTTCAAGGAAGTGGCCGCCAAGGGCATCGACGGCCCGGCGCTGGCCGCCGCGGCCGAAGCGCTGGTCGCCAAGTACGCCGGCAAGTAGGATGACGCGTGCGCAAGAGCTGGCAGCGCCGGCCGCCTCGCGGCGGCCCGCGGCAGGCGGCGCGACGCGGAGCATGGCGATGATGGGCGAAGCGATCCACTACATCTGCCGGCGCCTGGTCTGGTTCGGCGGCTTCGTGCTGGCCGCGATGGCGGTGCTGAGCGTGCTCAGCATCGCCGGTCGCGCGCTGTCCGGTTTCGGGCTGGGGCCGGTGCCCGGCGATTTCGAACTGGTCGAGGCGGGCACCGCGCTGGCGGTGTTCTCGTTCATGCCCTGGTGCCACCTGCGCGACGGGCACGCCACCGTGGACCTGTTCTGGAAGGCCTATCCGCCGGCCCTGCGCCGCCTGCTGGAAATCTTCAGCGACGTGCTGATGCTGGTGGTGTGGGTGCTGCTGGTGTGGCGCATGAGCATCGCCACCGCCGACTATTTCGACAACGGCGAGACCACCTTCATCCTGCAATTCCCGGTCTGGTGGGGCTACGCGGCCTCGCTCGTGCCGGCCGGCTTCGGCTGCCTCGCCTATGCCTGGCGGCTGCTGGAGCGGCTCGGCCTGGTCGCATCGCCGCGCGGCGGGCTGGCGAAGGCAGGGGGGAGCCACTGATGGAACCGATGACGCTGGCCGCCGCATCCTTCCCGGCGCTGATGGTGCTGGTCTTCCTGCGCGTTCCGATCGGCCTGTCGATGCTGCTGATCGGCCTGGTCGGCGCCTGGCAGGTGTTCGGCAGCGCCGGCCCGCTGCTGAACCAGATGAAGACGCTGGCCTACGGCCATTTCTCCAGCCACTCCTTGTCGATCGTGCCGCTGTTCCTGCTGATGGGTCAGTTCGCCACGCTCGGTGGCATGTCGCAGGCCTTGTTCAAGGCCGCCGAGGCCTTCCTCGGCCATCGCCGTGGCGGCGTGGCGATGGCGGCGGTGGGCGCCTGCGCCGGCTTCGGCGCGATCTGCGGCTCCTCGCTGGCGACCGCCGCCACGATGGGACAGGTGGCGCTGCCCGAGCTGCGCCGCGCCGGCTACGACGGCGGCCTGGCGGCCGGCGCGCTGGCTGCCGGCGGCACGCTGGGCATCCTGATCCCGCCCTCGATCGTGCTCGTGATCTACGCCATCCTGGCCGAGCAGAACATCGCCTGGATGTTCGCCGCCGCCTTCGTGCCGGGCGTGCTGGCGGCGCTCGGCTACATGTTCGTGATCGGCGTCGTCGCACGGCTGAAGCCCGAATGGGCCGGCACGCTGGCGCCGATGCCGTGGCGCGAGCGGATGCAGGCGCTGGTCGCCGTGTGGCCGGTGTTGCTGATCTTCGTGGTCGTGGTCGGCGGCATCTACGGAGGCATCTTCACGCCCACCGAGGGCGCCGCGGTCGGCGTCGTCGCCACCGGCGCGCTGGCCTGGAAGCGGGGCGGGCTGTCGCTGCCGCGGCTGCGCGCCGCGATCGAGGCGACCGCCTCGGGCAGCGCGATGGTGTTCATGATCGTGCTCGGCGCGGCCGCCTACAACACCTTCCTGGCGCTCTCGCAGCTGCCGCAGGAGTTGGCGATGTGGGTCGGCGAGCTGGGCCTCTCGCCGTACGCGGTGCTGTGGGCGATCCTGCTCTTCTACCTGCTGTTCGGCTGCGTGATGGACTCGCTGTCGATGATCCTGCTGACGATCCCGATCTTCTTCCCGATGGTCTCCGGGCTCGATTTTGGCCTCGGTCCCGAGGAGACCGCGATCTGGTTCGGCGTGCTGGTGCTGATCGTGGTCGAGGTCGGCCTGATCACGCCGCCGGTCGGCATGAACCTGTTCATCATCCAGTCGATGGCGCCCGGCGTCGGCATCCGCGACACCTACCGCGGCGTGTGGCCGTTCGTGGCCAGCGATATCGCCCGCGTCGGCGTGCTGGTATTGTTCCCGGGCATCACGCTGTTCGTATTGAGATTGTTCCAGTGACAGTTCGCAGCATCGCAAACGCCCGGGTCGGTGCGATCGGCCTGGGCTGCATGAACCTCAGCCACGCCTACGGCGCTCCGCCGCAGCCCGAACAAGCCGAAGCCCTGTTGCTGCGGGCGATCGAGCTGGGCGTGCGGCATTTCGACACCGCCGCGCTGTACGGCTTCGGCGCCAACGAGACGCTGGTCGGCCGCGTGCTGGCGCCGCACCGCCGGGAGTTCTTCCTGGCCAGCAAGTGCGGCATGACCGGCGTGGACGGCAAGCGCGTCATCGACGGCCGCCCCGAGACCCTGAAGCGCACCTGCGAGGAAGCGCTCGCCCGGCTGCGCACCGAGGTGATCGACCTCTACTACCTGCACCGCTGGGACCGGCAGGTGCCGGTCAAGGACAGCGTCGGCGCGCTGGCCGAACTGGTGGCCGAGGGCAAGATCCGCGCGATCGGCCTGTCCGAGGTCTCCGCCGGCACGCTGCGCCGCGCCCACGCGGTGCACCCGATCGCCGCGCTGCAGACCGAGTATTCGCTGTGGACGCGCAATCCCGAGATCGCCGCGCTCGACGCCTGCCGCAAGCTGGGCGTCGCCTTCGTCGCCTTCAGCCCGCTCGGCCGCGGCTTCCTGGCCGACGCGATCCGCCGGCCGGAAGACGTCGCGGCCTTCGCGCCGAAGGACATCCGCCGCTCGATGCCGCGCTTCCTCGGTCAGGACCTGACGCACAACCTGGACCTGCTGCCGGCTTTCCGCGCGCTCGCCGGCGAGGCCGGCTGCTCGCCGGCCCAACTCGCGCTGGCCTGGCTGCTGGCCCAGGGCGAGCACGTCCTGCCGATCCCCGGCACCCGCTCGATCGCCCACCTGGAAGAGAACCTGGCGGCCGCCTCGCTCCGCCTGCCGCCCGAGCTGCTGGCCCGGGCGGGGCAATTGATCGGGCTCGCCAGCGTCAGCGGACCGCGCTACAACGCCGCGACGCAGGCGGAAATCGACACCGAGGAGTTCCGAGCCGGCGGACCGCTCAGGGTGTCGTGATCTTCAGCGCGCCCTTGAACAGGTTGGCCTTTTCCCACGGCTCGTCGACCTTTTCGAACTGGCCGGTGCCGCTGGCCCCCTGGTAGATGCCGGTCCCGCTCAGGATCGTGTATCGGCCGATCATCGGCTTGCCCGGCTCGAGCATGCCCTCGAAGCGCATCACCAGGCTCGAGCCGTCGGTGAAGGTGTAGGTGCTGTAGCCATAGAACGGCCCGGCGCCCTTCCTGAAGTCGAACGAGAAGATGAACTCCTTGTCGGCGATGCGGCCGTCCTCGAACACCGCGGTGCCGGCGTAGCGGCCGGCGCTGACCGCCTGACCGTCGATTTCGGCGAACTTCTCGGTCTTCACGTCGATAGGGCGCGTCACCAGTCGGAACGCGAGTTCCTGCTCGCCGGCCAACGCCGGCGGCGACGCGGCCGAAACGACCAGTGCGAGCGCCGAAGCGAGTCTCGTTGCGAGTCCTGCCCGTGCACGATCGAGGTGTGCCTGCGGGTGCTGCCGATTGTTGTTCATTCTCGTCTCCCTCGAGTTCGCCGCGCTACCCCGGATGTTCCGTTCGACCCGCGGCGATCCTGCAACCCGGCCGGGCGTCCGCCACCCATACCCTTAGCCCGGGCCCGATGACGCTCTGCTGCCGGGGCCACCCCGGCTCCCTTCGAGCGCACCCGATTCAGATATAGACGACCGCTCGCGTTTGGTTGCTGTGCGGCGGAAAAATATTTCTTCGCGGCCCAGACCCTTGATCGTGCATTCAATGGCTTGCGAACCGCTGGCAGATTTGCGACGCCGGCGTGTCCTGACTGCTTCGACGAGGCGCGATCCAGCGGCGCCCGGTCGAGGCCGCCGCGCGAGCCCCGCTGGCGGAGCGAGCTCAGCCCGGCCGAGCCGCGACGACCGGTGCCATGCCGCCGCGCCTGATCTCGTCGGCAGCGTTCTCGGAGACCAGGTAGGCGATCAATTGCAGCGCCGCCTTGCGCGCACGCGATCCGGCCACCACCGCGGCCGAAAACACCTGGTGCAACTGGATCTCCTCGGCGATCTCGCCGGCCAGCTCGACGCCCGGCGCATGGACGATCTCGCTCACCGGCAGCAGCGCCAGATCCGCATCCCCGGCCACCACCATGGCCGCCGCATCGGCGCCGCGCGGCGTCACCTCGACCCGCAGCCGCTCCGCGATGCCGAGCCGCGGAAAGACCTCCTGCAGCAGGAAGATGCCGCTGGTGCTGCCCGGCAGCGCCACCACCCGGCAGCCCAGCAATACCTGCCTCAGCCCCGCCACCGAGCCCACCTCGGGCCGCTCGGCCCCGGCCCGCAGCGCGACCCCGATCGGCGTGCGTGCCAGATCCCGCTCCGTGCCCGCCTCGATGCGCCCCGCCTCGATCAGCCCGGTCAGCCCCTCGCGCGACAGGATCACCACGTCGGCCGCCACGCCGCGGGCAAGCTGCGCCCCGATGGTCTGCGGCCCGCTGCCCTGGGACGAGCCGGAGCCGGTCGCGACCCGGATGCCGGTGATGCGTTCGAACTCTGGCAGCAGCTTCTCGTAGGGGCCACAGAAACCGCCGGAGATCATCACGTTCAGTCGGGTCATGGGGTGGAAAAAGTTTCCCTACGGATCGTCGGGAGATGCACGAGTGTACAGCGATGCCGGCGGCGGTCGCTTTCGGCAATGCGTCGAGTCTCGGGCGCTCGGGCGAGCGAGGCATCTCGCGCTTTGCATACGTACATGCCGCCGCTGTCGTTCATCGAAGCCGCATGACGCCGAGTGCCGTAGGGCGGGCTTCAGCCCGCCAGCAGCGGTTGATCGGTATTTGATGCGTCGTCCATGATCCACGCCTGGGACACCTACCCGTGCGGCCAGTTTCCGGGGCTCTGGGCTTGGATGGCAGATCGGGTGGTGCAGGGGCTGATACAGATGTCCGAGGTGGCGATCGACGAGGCGGGCCACAAGGTGCCCGAGTGCGAGAAGTGGCTGCAGGACACCGGTCTCCAGAAGCTGTCCGTGACAGAGGCGATGCTTCTGGAAGCCGCGCGCATCAAGGACTTGCTCGGAACTGACGGTGAGCAATACGGCAGTGGCGTTGACGAGAACGATCTGATCACCATCGCGACAGCCAAGCTGCACGGGTGCGAATGGGTGACCAATGAGGCGTTTCAACCCTCGCTCAACAAGCAGAAGCGAAACTGGAAGATTCCGGCCGTCTGCAACATGGGGTCGGTCGACGTCGAATGGATCGCTTACCTCGATTACCTCAAGCGCACTGCAGCGGTTTTCGGTTGATAGGAAGAACGCGGGGCGGAAACGCTGGGGTTCGTGGGAAGAGCTGCGGTCAAGTCTGACGCCGAGGTTCCGAACTGATCGAGCAATTTCAGCATGTCGTGCTCGAGTTCCGTGCTGCGACGTTCGGGAGCATTGCGGTCGCTCTGACGACGTCGGCGAGCTGGCTGCAATTACAGCAGTCCCCCGCCATTGGACTGCATGGTCGATTCAGCCGTCGGCCGGGTTGTCCAGCGGTGGTAATGGCGGTTTTGGGCGGCTCATCACGTAGAGGACGACGGCGCAGCCCGCGAAAAACATGCAGACGGCGAACATGCTGGCAACCCAGCTATCGGCGCCACCCCGTTCGTGCCATATCCAGAAAAAACCACCGATGGCCGGCAGCACCAGAACGGCGCACAAGGCCCCG
Organism: Rhodocyclaceae bacterium; assembly: GCA_050305135.1. Taxonomy (GTDB): domain Bacteria; phylum Pseudomonadota; class Gammaproteobacteria; order Burkholderiales; family Rhodocyclaceae; genus Cognatazoarcus. Next base: position 16,806 of record JBNLET010000125.1, read on the forward strand.
GCAACCAACGCGACTTTCTGCCCGAAATTGCGTTTCAGTCCATTCACGTCACTAGCGCTCCCTGTCATTGGCTGCATGATTGTCGCACGTAGGGTTTCTTGGTCGCTTCGAGACACATCACCCTGGTGGCCGTGAGCGCGTTCCCCGATCAAAGGCTTCGCCCACAGCACGCCCAGCCGTCCGCGCCTCGATGAAATTTCGGGATTGGCACTCCGAGTTCATCTGCCGGGAACATGCCGACGAGTCCGGCGGCGCCACCCGGTGCGTCGCATCCCCCTGTCCAAGGTCCTGTTCGACGATGATCGGATGCCCGATCGGGGTCGAGCGCCATTGGGGTCAGAGCGCCGCTGGGAGCAAGAGCGCCTTGTCGCCTCTTGCCGGCGCGGTCAGCCTGCTGGCGATGCGCAGCCAATCGTAGAGCCGCTCGCTCTCGCCCAGCGCGGTCGTCGCGCCACCGCGCGTCACGGGGCGAGTCGGATCGTCGCTGCCAGGTGGCTCGATACCGCCGAGACGCGCCTCAGGTGGCGTGACTCCGGGTGGGTGAGCAGCCACAGCGCGCTCTCGCATTCGGCCTGGTCGACGCGGTGTTCGCGCCGGTGTTCCGCTACTTCGACGTATTCGACGGCATTGCCGATTTCTCGGCATTCTCGCCGACTGCGCGCGGGCGAGCGCCTGGCGGCAGCGGCTCGCCCGGCGCCCCTCGGTGCAGCAGGCCGTCGGGGCGGACTATCCAGAGCGGCTGCGCGCCTTCATCGTGCGCCGGCAGTCGGAGCTGTCGCGTCGGCTGGCGGCGTCGTCGGCCGTCGCCTGAGCGTCCGCCGCATTCTTGCCGGCGTCCGCGATTGAGGCTGGGGCGCTTGCGAGAGGGCGCACATTGCCGCTCAAGTCCACCAGCACGACCGCCACCACGCGCGCCGAGCGCGCCTGCGGTCGGCGCCAATAGTCGTAGTCGCGCTGAATCGCCAGCACCGGGGCCCGCGCGCCGCTGCCGCGTCGCTTGTGGTAGCCGCGCAGGGCGTCGCAGAAGAAGGCGTTGCAGTTGTCGGAGCGCAAGTCCCTGGGCAGGGTGCAGCCGCCGGCGCCATGGTGGATGCAACTGCCGTCCACGCTCGATCTCGGTACCGATTGCAGGTAGCGCCGCAGCAGGCCCGCGGCGCCGCCTTTCGGCGCCTGCGCGAGGAATCGGCGGATCACGAACGGGGTGAGATAGGCATGGTCGCCGCCGCCGACGCAGCAGCCGCCACGGCATTGCCTGCATAGCGCTTCGCCGATGCTGCGCATCGCCGGATCCCGCGCCAGGCGCCGGTCGACGTCCCGCCGCATCCGCTCGCTCAGGTGATGCTGCCTGTCGCGGGCTTCGTCGGGGCCTTCCGCGGCGCTGGCAAGGATCGCTTCCAGATGTGCGCGGTAGGCTTCGATGCGGCCGCGCGGCACGCTGACCAGTGCACGCGCACCGCTCGGAATGCCCATCAGGTGGACGTCCTCCTGCCCGGCAAGCGGCTGTCGGGCCGCGACCAGCTCGGCCAGGATGCGCTTGTTCTCGCGCTCCTCGCGCCGCTGCCGAAGATGCGCTCGGGACTCGAAGGCGGTGGTGCCGGCGGCGCGCTGCCGCAGGCGAAAGCGCTGCAGTGCCAGGTAAGCCTGGAACTGCAGCGGCGCCATGCGGATCTGCTGGTCGAGCACCGTCTGGCACTCGGAGGCGCGGCAGACCGGCAACGGCGAGCCGGTCGTGGGGGCATCGAGGTTACGGCCGCAGACGCTGCAGCAGCGGGGCGTTGCAAGCGGGTTCGGACGCGATAGATCCATCGACGTCGAGTTCGTTGGGGCAGGACTGCAGTGTAAGCCAGCGTGCCCGTGGCGACACCTGCCCGCGGACTTCGCTTCGCTGCCCGCGCCAGAGCGGATCCTTGCCGAGGTGAATACGGCCAAGGGGGCCGGGCGGCGCGGCGCCCTCCGGCATCGCGATTCCGGTGGGGTGCCGACGGCCGGCCTACGACCGATGTTTCCGAGGCAGCCGCCCCGGAGCCGTTCCCGCGCTGGAAATCGGGGCCGGCCGGATCGCCATCAATCTGCGCGAGGTTTGATCTGGCTGGCCTTGCTTGCGGCCCGGCCGGCTAAAATGAAAACAGAAGATTGCTTCCGCACTTGGCGTGCCGGTGCGGACCGCCATCCACGAGCGCGCCCGCTCCCGTCGCCTGCGGCGGGACGGTTGCCGGAACTTTGTTGAGGGGGGAGTCCCATGGCTGAGCCACTTGCCTTGTGGCATTCGGAGCACGTCGTTTTCGCCCGTCTTCTCGAGCTGCTCGAGACCCAGGTTGCCGCGTTTCACGCTGGAGAAGCGCCGAACTACGACCTGATGACCGACATCGTCGATTACCTGCAGCAGTACGGCGACCGCTTTCACCATCCGCGCGAGGAGGCGGCGTTCAAGTGTCTGGTCGAGCGGGACCCCGAGATGAGATTGCCGGTGAACCGGCTGCTGCAGGAGCATCGCGTCATTGCCCGGGCCGGCGAGGAGGTGCTCGAACGCCTCGGCGAAGTCGCCGACGACGTCATGACCGAGCGGGCTTCGGTGGAAGCCGCGGCCGCCACCTACCTGGTGTACTACCGCCACCACCTGGCGTGCGAGGAGAGCAAGATCATGCCTCGCGCGAGGGAAATCCTGACCAGCGATGACTGGGCCCTCGCCAGGAAAGCGGCGGAGGACATTCCCGATCCGCTGGGCGGCGAAGACTTCGAAGAGCGCTATCGCGAGTTGCGCAAGTTCATCGCGCTGCACCCGGCCCGGCCTCAGGAAGGATAGAGCAGGGGCGTTTGACCCTCGCGCTGCAAGCCCCGGCGCCAGGCTGCGTGGCCCCGGCGTCGATTTCGTGCGCCAAGAGGACGGGGGTTTGCCGTGATGCAATGATCCCCGACCGGCCCCCGGATCCGCGCATCTGCTCCAACTCCATCCCCGACAGGGCGGTGCAAGGCGAAGGCCGCGCCGCAGACCCGAACCGTGGGCCGCGATGCCCGCGCAGGCGGGCTCTGCCGGCGCCTGCGCGGACGGCGCGCGGAAATAGTCGTCCACTGCCAGGGTCGTCTTAGGCGACGCGCCTCTGTTCGGGATTGCGTGCCTGAGCGCGGGCCGGCCGGGGGGCAGGTCTTTTTTTGCGGTGCCGCCGACGACATGCTATATGGTTATCACGAACGGATTCCGTTCGTGTCGGCTGTCGATACCCGGCTCCGGTTCAAGTCCGGGCAGGTCTGTTTGATTCGGCAATTTCACGGATACCGGGTCGTGGACAGCAGGATTCAAGTCGTCGCGAAACGCTCCGTTAGAGAGACTTCGTAAGAGACGGCCAAACAAGGCCCGGAGCTTCCGTGCAGCTTCCCCGACCCGAACCTACCTTTTGGCTGGATGATCACAAGGCGTTGAAAGTACCCGGCGCGGCCGAGGAATTGCTGCGCCATCTCCAGTTGTCGATCGGGCAGCGCCCAACGGACCTGAAATCCCACACCCGACGCATCCTGCTGGCCGTGCAGAGTGGATCGGCCGATCAATGCTACGGCGCTTTGCTGGACTTGTTCATCGCCTTGGGCGGACGTGGCGAGGGCCTGAAGCGCAACCTGCTCGATCAGGCGGTCGACCGGCTCAGCGAGGCGCAGCAGGCTTTCCTGGCCCGGCATCTATCGGGCGGTCTCGAAGCTTGCGCGCATTTTCCGCTCGGCCATGCCGACGCGGTCCTGACGCGAGGGCTTCTGGGCCGCCCCCGCGCCGAGGAATTGCAGGCGTGACCAGGCCACGATCCATTCAGATCTGCCACGCGGGCATGGAAGAGATCGACGTTCGCCGATTCGAACTCTTCGTTCGCCACGTCCCTGGCTTTGCCTGCCACATCGTCGACGAGGCCGAGGCCGAGGTGGCGATCATCGACGTCGATCACGACCTTGGCGCCTACATGGTGCAGGCCCATCGCATGCTTTTCCCCGGGCGGCCGGTGATGCAACTGTCGTCAGCCGGCAAGTTCATGCGCGACAAGCATGCGGTCTGCATCGAGAAACCCGTCACGATCGAAAAATTCGTCTCGGCGTTGGAACAGTCGTTGCGCGAGAGCGACGCCGCGGGCCGACAGGCAGACGTGGGTGAACCCGCGCCCGGACACCGCGCAACCGCGATCTCGCAGGACAGTGCTGAGCTTCGCAAGGCCCAGTTCTACGTCGGCTCGATGCCCGACCTGGATCCGAGCGATGTCGCAATCCGGGAGCGTGCCTACTATCAGCCCGGCATCTACCTGCAGGGGATGTTCGAGTCTGCGCGCCGTTTCGCACGCGCGAACGAGGCGATGACCGTGCTGGTGCATCGCGGAGCGCCGATTCTCAAGGTTGGCGCCGACGGCCGGTCCTATGCCAGCGCGCTCGACTCCCGTAGCCTTCGCTCGCTGGCGATGATCCCGCTCGCCAAGGACGATGTCCGCATCATCGCCGGCAGCGTCGTCAAGGGCGAAGCGTGGCGCGCGGCGACGCCTTTGGTCTGGGACCTCGCTTTATGGGCGGCCCGCGGCCGGATTCCCGGGGGAACCGCGCTCGACGCCACGATTCGCCTGCTCCGCTGGCCGAACCTGACCCGCCTCGCGCTGCCGCCGGATGCCGTTCGGATCGCCGGACTCTGGTCCTGCCGTCCTTCGTCCCTGATCGACACCGCGAACGTGCTTGCGATCCCGCAACGCAATGTCTTCGCCTTCTTCAGCGCCTGCCAAGCCCTCGGGCTGCTCGAGTGCGCGGCGCCGTCGCCAAAACCCCAGACCCGGAGCCGCGAGAGCGTCACTGCCGACGCCGAGCCGCAGCGCCGCGGGTTGTTCAAGCGCATCCTCGGCAAGCTCTTCGGCATGGCCCACGGAGACGCCGAACCGGAGCACGAATGAGCCAATACAAGATCATCTTCACCGGACCGGTCGGTGCCGGCAAGACGACCGCCATCGCGGCCCTCAGCGACATCGACCCGGTCAGCACCGATGCCTGGGCGAGCGACGAGACGCAGGTGCGGAAACCCAAGACCACGGTTGCGATGGACTATGGCGCGATGCGTCTGGACGATGGCTCGACCGTGCATTTGTACGGAACGCCGGGCCAGGAACGTTTCGACTTCATGTGGGACATCCTCACCGAGGGCGGCATCGGTCTGGTGTTGCTGATCGACAACGCACGGCCCGATCCGATGCGCGATCTGCGCTTCTACCTGGAGGCCTTCAAGCGCTTCATCGGCAAGACTGCGGTGGTCGTCGGCGTCAGCCGCCGGGACGTGAAGGACGATCCACCGCTCGAGGCCTACGGCGATCAACTGGACCAACTGCAGCAGTCCATGGTGCCGGTGTTCGAAGTGGACGCGCGCAACAAGCGCGACATCAGTCTGCTGGTGGAAGCCCTGCTGAGCGTCATCGATCCGGTGGCGAGCGTCTGAGGCGATGGCGGATCGCAGCCCGGTGCCTGCCTTCCTGCTGCCTACGCCCGCCGGAGCGTACTTCGCGGTGGCCGACAACGCGGATCACCCGCTGCGGCGGTTCGTCCGCAGGCTGCTGGCCTGCTCCGCGAGCCCGCGGCTCGAACAGGCGACGCTCCAGTCGCTGTGCAACGGCATCGAGGACGGCGACGCGGACAGGTTCGTGCGCGAAGCGGAGGACCTCGGCTGGGTGCAATACATGGCGAATGAAGTCACTGCCCCCACGGTGCCGATCGCGAATCTGACCGGCTTGCTGGTAAAGGTCTTCTCCGGCAACGGCAAATGCCTGCTCGCAGACGGCCAGGGCTTTTGCGTCGCTCGGCACGGCTTCGACCATCGGCTCAGCGAAGAACTCTCGGCGCTGTCCGCCGATCTGGCAACGCTGCATCAGCGCCATCTGGGCGTGTTGAATCACGCCCTCGACCTACCGGGGAGTGCCTGGGCGCTGACGAACGCCGCAGGACACAGCCAACTCGGATTCTGGCCGCTGTACATCGCGGACCAGCGCTTCGTTCTGACCATACAGGGCGTTCCGTTTTTCAACCGACCTCAACTCGTGGAACTGATCTGGGCGCTCTACCAGCGCTACGCCGTTCCGGCATCCACCACCCAGCGCTTGGCCACGGCCATCGACGCGCGAACTCAAGCTCACTCGGGAGACGACTCAAATGCTTGCAGACACCCTTAAATCGGTACTCGCTGAACTGAACGGGGCCTCGGCCGACGTAGAGGCTTCGGCGGTCATCTCGACCGACGGCCTGATGATGGCCTCGATGCTTCCGCAAGGCCTGGACGAGGATCGCATCGGCGCGATGAGCGCCGCGATGCTGTCTCTCGGCGATCGCACCGCCCAGGAACTCGCCCGCGGCACTCTGGAGCAGGTCTTGATCAAGGGCGCCAACGGCTACGTCCTGATGACCGGCGCCGGCAAGGAATCGGTCCTCACCGTGATGGCAAAGCCCTCCGCGAAACTCGGCCTGGTCTTCCTCGACGTCAAGCGCGCCGCCGAATCCATCGCCAAAGTAGTCTGAGCCAAGCCCAGGACAGGAGAGCAACATGAACGTCACGACCTTCGAGCAACTGCAACTGCTGACCGGCTACAGCGAAGCGGACGCACAACTGCTGGCCAAGCACGCCCCCACCACCACCCCTTGGATCGGCGAATTCGTCAACGCCTTTTACGAAACGCTGTTTGCCTACGAGCCAACGCGAAAAGTCTTCAAGGACAACGAACGTGGCGACCGCGAGGTAACCACCACCCGGTGGTTCGAGCAGATGCTCTCCGGCAGCCACGACGATGCGTTCTGGCAGAATCAATGGGTCGTCGGCATCTTGCATATCCTGCGCGCGGTACCCAATGCCTTCATGCTCGGCATGATGAGCCGGGTCCAGCAGCTGTTCCTGGAGAAGGTCATTACGGCCCTGTCGCAGGAGGAAGCGATGGCCTTGTACCTTGCCTTCAAGCGTTCCACGGACGTGGTCGCGGGTCTGATCGCCGAGTCCTACTTCTACACCTACGTCGAGTCGATGGAGAGCGTGGTCGGCATGAACCCGACCCTGGTGCAGCGTATCCTGCATGCCGAGGTCGGCAAGCGACTGCAGAAGGCCCGCGGCGGCTGAGGGACCGGGCGGGACCGCGGCCGCTCTCCGGTCGGAGGGTTCGTCGTCCAAGCTGCGCCTGCTTCGTTCCAGGGCGCGGGTGACTTCCGAGCGGCTCTCGGGGCAGCACGTTGCCCGGAGGCTGCAGTCGAGATCAGAAAGGCGGACACGGCGGGCTACGCCGTGTCCGCGCGCTCCGTGGAGGAGCCGGAGCGGAAGGGGAGCCGCTCCCGATGGGAAAGGGAAAGGAAACGCCGGGCCGCCCCAAGTTTCCTTGGCCCGGCCCTGGGGGCGCTCAGAAGATGTAGCGCATGCCCGCCATGTAGCCGTTCTGGCTCTCGCCGGCGGCCGGCGCGATGCCGGGTCCGACCGAGAGCTGGTAGCGGGCGTTGTCGCTGTTGCTGATGTGGCCGAGCTGGAAGTAGGTGTCCAGGCCGCGGTCGAGCGTGTAGAACGCGC
>JBNLET010000126.1:0-71272 GCA_050305135.1 Rhodocyclaceae bacterium
TTCGTAGGGGTCGAATGCGATCTGGCGGTCGAGGCTCAGGTTGCAGATGCCGATGGCGTTGAGCTCGAGCTTCTTCGCCGCCACGTGCTCCATCGTGTTCACGTTCATCTGGTGCTTGATCTCGGTGACCGTGGCGGTGACGGTCTTGGCGCCGATCTTCAACAGGTAGTTGCGGCCCGGCAGCATCGCTTCCTCGTGCATCCAGACCAGGGCCGCCTCGAACTGGTCCGAGGTGCCGGCCGGCGCCTCGGCGGTCGAGATCACGTCGCCGCGCGAGATGTCGATCTCGTCGGCCAGCGTCAGCGTGATCGACTGGCCGGCCACGGCCTGCTCCAGGTCGCCGTCGTGGGTCACGATGCGGGCCACCGAGCTGCTCTTGCCGGAGGGCTGCACACGGATCGGGTCGCCGACCTTGACCACGCCGCCGGCGACCGTGCCGGCGAAGCCGCGGAAATCCAGGTTCGGCCGGTTGACCCACTGCACCGGCATGCGGAACGGACCCTTCTGCAGGCGCTCTTCGTCGATCTCGACGGTCTCCAGGTAGCCCATCAGCGTCGTGCCGTGGTACCACGGCATCGCTTCGGACGGGGCCACGATGTTGTCGCCCTTGAAGGCCGACATCGGGATGAAGGTGACGTCCTCGATGCCGATCTGGGCCGCGAAGGCGCGGTAGTCCTCGACGATCTTGCGGTAGGTGGACTCGGCGTAGCCGACCAGGTCCATCTTGTTGATCGCCACCACCACGTGGTGGATGCCGATCAGCCGCACCAGGTAGCTGTGACGGCGGGTCTGGGTCAGGATGCCCTTGCGGGCATCCACCATCAGCACCGCCACGTCGGCGGTGGACGCGCCGGTGACCATGTTGCGGGTGTATTGCTCGTGCCCCGGCGTGTCGGCAACGATGAACTTGCGTCGGTCGGTGGAGAAGAAGCGGTAGGCGACGTCGATCGTGATGCCTTGCTCGCGTTCGGCCGCCAGGCCGTCCACCAGCAGCGCGAAGTCGATCTCCTCGCCCTGGGTGCCGTACTTCCTGGAGTCGGCCTCCATCGCCGCCAACTGGTCCTCGAACAGCATCTTGGATTCATACAGCAGGCGGCCGATCAGCGTGCTCTTGCCGTCGTCCACGCTGCCGCAGGTGATGAAGCGCAGCAGGCTCTTGTGTTCGTGGCTCTTCAGGTACTGCTCGATGTCGGAAGCGATCAGGTCGGATACGTGGGCCATGTCAATCGGTCTCAATTCGTTGGTCTGGGCGGCGTGCTCGGGGCGCGGGGCGCACCGTCAGAAGTAGCCTTCCTGCTTCTTCTTCTCCATCGAGCCGGCCGAGTCGTGGTCGATGACCCGGCCCTGGCGCTCGGAGGTCTTGGTCAGCAGCATCTCCTGGATGATCCGCGGCAGCGTGTCGGCCTCGGACTCGACCGCGCCGGTGAGCGGATAGCAGCCCAGCGTGCGGAAGCGCACCTTGCGCATCATCGGCACCTCGCCCGGCTGCAGCGGCATGCGCTCGTCGTCCACCATGATCAGCGTGCCGTCGCGCTCCACCACCGGGCGCTCGGCCGAGTAGTAGAGCGGTACGATCGGGATGTTTTCCAGGTAGATGTACTGCCAGATGTCGAGCTCGGTCCAGTTCGACAGCGGGAACACCCGCATCGATTCGCCCTTGTGCTTGCGGGCGTTGTAGAGCTTCCACAATTCCGGCCGCTGGCTCTTCGGGTCCCAGCGGTGCTGGGCGGTGCGGAACGAGAAGATGCGCTCCTTGGCGCGCGATTTCTCCTCGTCGCGGCGGGCACCGCCGAAGGCGGCGTCGAAACCGTACTTGTCGAGGGCCTGCTTGAGGCCTTCGGTCTTCATGATGTCGGTGTGGATCGCGGAGCCGTGGGTGAAGGGGTTGATGCCTTTCGCGAGCCCCTCGGGGTTCACGTGCACCAGCAGTTCCAGCCCCAGTTCCTTCACCATGCGGTCGCGGAAACGGTACATGTCCTGGAACTTCCAGGTGGTGTCCACGTGCAGCAGCGGGAACGGCGGCTTGGCCGGGAAGAAGGCCTTCATCGCCAGGTGCAGCATCACCGCGCTGTCCTTGCCGATCGAGTAGAGCATCACCGGGTTCTCGGCCTCGGCGGCGACTTCGCGCATGATGTGGATGCTCTCGGCTTCCAGTCGCTGCAGGTGAGTCAGTGTCATGGGGGTCCTCTTCGAGTGTCTGCGCGTGGCGATCTGCTCGTCCGCGCCGTTGTTCCGTCGCCCGTCGTCGGCCGGGTCGAAGGCCGGTGCCTGCACCAGGCGGAGCGCTGTCCGTTCCCTGCGGAGCCAGGCTTGAAGTTCTTCAATCCGATCGGTCGCGGCGCCGCGAAAGATCACGACCGTCGGCCGCGCCGTCTCGCGCCGCAGGCGGGACAGGAAGTCGATCAGCACATTGGCCGACAGCGCTTCGCGCGAGACGATCCAGCGCATGCGTCCGCGCGCGTCGTGGGCGTAGATCTGGCGGGCGCCGCCCGGCACCGCCTGCTCGCCGGCCCAGAACAGCCGGGCGCCGTCGCGGCGCGCATTATCTGTGATCCGCAGATAGTCCGCATCCATCCACTGCAGCGCGGCCTTCGATCGGCTGTTGCGCGCTTCGGCCTGCGGATCCGGGGCGCTCAGGCCCCAGTCCGCCAGGTAGCTGGCCACCGTACGTTCGGTCACTTCGATGCCGTGGGCGGCCTGCAGCCAGTCGCGCACGACGGCGTTGTTCCACAGCATCACGTCGGCGCCGGCCGATTCCGGCGGCACCTCCAGCAGGGCGTGCCGGATGCGGTCCTCGGTCTCGCCCTGCAGCAAGCGGCCGCCGCCCTGCCGGCGTCCGCGCGGGCGGACGTCCACCGCTTCCCAGCCGCCGGCCTCGAAGGCCTTGCAGGCGCTGATGATGGTCGGCGCCGAAAGACCGGTATGCTCGCTCACGCCGGCCAGTGTGACGCCCTGCCGGCGCAGTTCGACGGCGCGTCGGCGGCGGGCGTTCAACTGGCGGGTGGTGAGATGCTTTCCGTTCAAGGTCGTGACGAATGCTGCGGTGCCCGGAATATTAAACAATTGCGCGACTGGATTCGGCTTTAAACATATAACTACAATGAATTTTGCCGCGTTGCGGCAGACTTCGGACTCTTACGGGATGGTGCGATGAGCGAATACGAGGCCTTGCTCGACAAGGTGATTCCGCTGGTGCGGGCGGCGGGCGAAGTGGTCATGGCAGTGTATGCCACCGATTTCGGCGTGCGGGGCAAGGACGATGCCTCGCCGGTTACCGAGGCGGACGAGAAGGCCGAGGCGCTGATCGTGCCGGCTTTGCAGCAGATACTGCCGGGCGTGCCGGTGGTGGCGGAGGAGGCCGTCGCGGCCGGACAGGTGCCCGAGGTCGGCGAGCGATTCTGGCTGGTGGATCCGCTCGACGGGACGAAGGAATTCATCAGCCGCAACGGCGAATTCACCGTCAACGTGGCCCTCGTCGAGCGTGGCAAGCCGGTGCTGGGGGTGGTGTTGGCGCCGGCGCTGGAGCGCCTCTACGCAGGTGCCCGGGATGCCGGCGCCTTCGTCGAGGACAGGCAGGGTCGCCGCCGGATCCGGGTGCGCCAAGTGCCGGAGGCGGGACTGACGGTGGTCGCCAGCCGCTCCCATGGCGATGCCGAGGCGCTGGCGCGCTTCCTCGACGGGCGCAAGGTGGCCGAGACACGCAGCGCGGGCTCTTCGCTGAAGATCTGCCTGGTGGCCTCGGCCGAGGCCGACGTCTATCCGAGGCTCGGCCGCACGATGGAATGGGACATCGCCGCCGGCCACGCGGTGTTGTCGGCGGCCGGCGGGCGCCTGTTGCGGCTGGACGGCGACGACCTTGGCTACGGCAAGCCCGGCTTCGACAATCCGCATTTCGCGGCCTGGGGCGAGCACGACTGAGTCGATGACGGCCTGGCTGGTTCTTGCTGCGCTGCTGGTGCTGCTGGCCGGGCTGGTGAGCGGGCGCTTTTCGCCGCTCATCGCGTTTCCGGCCTGGGCCGGTGGCTTCTACCTGAGCGGTGTGATCGAACAGCAGCAACTGCTCGACAGCTTTGCGAACCCGGCCCTGGCGACGCTGGTGCTGCTGATGCTGGCCTCGCTGGCGCTGGAGCGGGCGCCATTGCTGGATCTCTTGTCGTCGGGCCTGATGAAGGGCTCCGAGCGGCTGGCGGTGCTGAAGCTGTCCGTCTCGACCGCGCTGTGCTCGGCCTTCCTGAACAACACCGCGGTCGTCGGCACGATGTTGGGTGCGGTCAGCAGCCAGCGCCGGCACCCGCCCTCGCGGCTGCTGTTGCCACTCTCCTACGCCGCGATCCTGGGCGGCATCGTCACGCTGGTCGGCACGTCCACCAATCTGGTGATCAATTCCTTCGTCGTCGCGGCCGGCCTGCCAGCGCTGCAGATGTTCGACTTCGCCTTGGTCGGGGTGCCGTTGGCGGTGCTGTGCATCGCGGCGCTGCTGGCTTCCTCCGCATTGTTGCCCAGGCGCCGTCGAGACGAGCGCGGCAGCGGCCAGCGCTACTTCCTCGAGGCACGGGTGCGGGCCGATTCCCCGCTGGTCGGGCGCAGCATCGAAGAGAACCGGATGCGTAGCCTGGAGGGCCTGTTCCTGGTCGAGATCCTGCGCGGCGAGCGCCTGCTGTCGCCGGTCGGGCCAAACGAAGTGCTGCAGGCGGGCGACATGCTGATCTTCGCCGGCGAGCTGGGGCGCGTGCAGGCGCTCGAACGCTTCGCCGGCCTGGAGCTGTTCGGCAACCAGGCGGATGCGCTGCTGCGTTCCAACCTGGTCGAAGCGGTCATCGCCAGCGGCTCGGAACTGGCCAACCGCACGCTGCGCGAGGTGGATTTCCGCACCATGTTCGATGCCGGCGTGGTGGCCATCCGCCGTGGCGACCGACCCTTGACCGGTCAGCTCGGGCGGATACCGCTGCGCGTCGGCGATGCGCTGCTGCTGGCGACCGGGCCGGACTTCAGCCAGCACCGCAACATCGACCGGAATTTCCACCTGCTCGGCGCGACGCCGATGCGCCCGCGGCTTTCGGCCGCCGAGACCCGGCTCGCGCTGGGGCTGTTTGCCGCCGTGCTGGCGCTGTCCGCGCTGCAGCTGCTGCCGCTGCTGGGCGGACTGATGCTGCTGCTGGCGGCGCTGATCGGCCGCGGCGTGCTGACGCTGGGCGAGATGCGGCGCCGATTCCCGTTCGAGTTGATCCTGGTCATCGGCTCGGCGCTGGCGGTGGCCGTCGCGCTGGAGAATTCCGGTGCCGCCGCGCTGCTGGCGCAGGGCGTGCTGTCGCTGACCGGAACCGACCATGCCTGGGCGGCGCTGACCGGAATCTACCTGCTGACGGCCTTGCTGACCGAACTGGTGTCGAACGCCGCTGCCGCGGCGCTGGTGTTTCCACTGGCGCTCAGTGCGGCCCGCAGCCTGGGCGTCGATCCGATGCCGTTCGTGATGACGGTCGCCTATGGCGCGAGCGCCTGCTTCCTGATGCCTTTCGGCTACCAGACCCACCTTATGGTCTACTCGGCAGGGCACTACGGCGTGCGCGACTATCTGCGCGTCGGGACCCCAATCGCGCTCTGCTACGGCCTCGGCGTGATCGGCCTGGTGCCCGTTATCTTCCCTTTCTGAGCCGGGGCGCGTGCTGTCCGGCAACAACCGGAGCGCTGGCGATGGCCGGATTCGAACCCTATTCCCATGATGCCGAAGCGATCGAGCGCGAAATCGTCAATCGCGGCGTGGTGCTGGGCATCGACTGGGACGACGAGGTCCAGGTGCGCACCCTGGCGCGCGAACTGCTCGACGGCGGCGCCGATCACGTGCAGGCGCTGGCCCGCTCGCACGACCCACGGCAGCGGGCGCGCGGCCAGTTGTTCGCGTTCGCGATCCTGATGCAACAGACGATGGCGGAGAGTGCGGGCAGCGGTATCCACACCCACGGCGGCCCGGTGTGGAAGGCGCTGGGGCGCGCGCTGATCGTCGAGGCGGAGCTGCGGCGCAGCTAGCATATATGCCTATGTCGTTGTTGGTAGAGATTTGCATTAATGCAAATTAGATAATTTAATGCCTCCTGCGGAAGGCCGCGACGGCCTGTCCGGTATTTCGAACAGGAGGATGACATGCGAAGAAGCCTACTTGCCGCCGCGGCAGCCGTCTGCAGCACGTGCACGTATGCGCTGGATTCCGGCGACCTGGCGTTTACTGCCTTCAATGCCGACGAGGACGGTTGGGCCGTCGTGGCGCTGACCGATCTGGCCGCCGGCACGACGATCCACTTCACCGAGCGCGGCTGGGACGGCAATTCGGGCCGTTTCCTGGGCCGCGAAGCCAGCTACACCTGGTTGCTGGACGGCGGCGACGTCGCGGCGGGAAGCGTCGTTCGCTTCGCCGCGGTGAACAGTGCCTCGCGCAGCGCCTCGAGCGGTAGTCTGAGCGCATCCGGTACGGCCAATCTGAGTGCCAGCGGGGAGAGCCTGTTCGCCTACCTGGGCGCGACGCCCGATGCCCCGGACGGCTTTCTGGCCGCCTTGTCCACCGAGGGCTTCAGCGGCGGCCAGTTGTTCGCCACCGGTCTGGCGCCGGGCAGCGGCGCGATCGCTCTGCCGGACGGTGCGGACTATGCGGAATACACCGGGCCGCGCAGTGGTGCGGCGAGCTTCGCCGACTACGGCGGGCTGATCAACGACGCCGCGAACTGGCTCGCCGAGACGAGCGGCGATTTCTCTTCCCGCGCACCGCAACTGGGTGTGTTCGAAGTCGCCGCCGCGCCGGTGCCGGAGCCTTCGTCCTACGCGGTGCTGCTGGCCGGCCTGACCTGCCTGGTGGCCACGGCCCGCTGCCGCGCGGCTCAGCGGCACGGGGCGGAGCGCTGCTGAAGGCGTCGCCTTGCCGCCGTGTCACGGCGAGGGCAGCGGTGCTTCGCCCTGCAGCAGATCTTCGATGGTTTCGCGGCGGCGGGCGAGGAATACCCGATCGCCGTCCACGACAACCTCTGCCGCCCGTGGCCGGGTGTTGTAGTTGGAACTCATCGTCATGCCGTAGGCGCCGGCCGAGAGCAGCGCCAGCAGGTCGCCGCTGCCGACCGCGAGCATACGGTCGCGGGCCAGGAAATCGCCGCTCTCGCAGATCGGGCCGACGATGTCGTAGCGGGCCGCCGGTAGCGTGGCATCGCCGACGGCCACGGCCTCGTGGTAGGCGTCGTAGAGCGCCGGGCGCGCCAGATCGTTCATCGCGGCGTCGACCACGGCGAAGTTCTTCTCGACGCCGTGCTTGAGCAACTCGATCCGGGTCAGCAGCAGGCCGGCGTTGCCGACCAGCGAGCGGCCGGGCTCGAAGCACAGCGTCTCGGACCTGCCGCGGAAGAGGGCCAGCAACGGCGCCAGGTAGTCGGCCACGGCCGGCGGCTTTTCGCCCTGGTAGCGGATCCCCAGGCCACCCCCCAGGTCGATGTGTTCGAGCCGGATGCCGTCGGCCGCCAGCCGATCGACCAGGGTGAGGATCTTGGCGGCAGCTTCGGCGACCGGCGCCGGATCGAGCAACTGCGAGCCGATGTGGCAGGCGATGCCGCAGACCTCCAGCGAGGCGTTGTCGCGCGCCCTGCGATAGAGCGCGACGGCTTCGTCGAACGGCACGCCGAACTTGTTGCTGCGCAGTCCGGTCGAGATGTACGGATGGGTCTTCGGGTCCACGTCGGGGTTGACGCGAAACGCGATCGGCGCCCTGCGGCCGAGTTCGGCGGCGATGTCGGCAATGGTGTCGAGTTCGGCGGCGGACTCGATGTTGAAGCAGCGGATGCCGGCCTGCAGGGCCGCGACGATCTCGTCGCGCCGCTTGCCGACGCCGGAGAACACGACCCGTTCGGCGCGGCCGCCAGCCGCCAGCACTCGGCGCAGCTCGCCGCCCGAGACGATGTCGAAGCCGGCCCCGAGGCGGGCAAACAGGCTCAGCACCGCCAGGTTCGAGTTGGCCTTGACGGCATAGCAGATCATCGCATCGACGCCGGCCAGTGCGTCGGCATAGGCCCGGTAGGCGGAGCGCATCGTGCCGGCCGAGTACGCATACAGCGGCGTACCGTAGTCGCAGGCGAGGTCGGCGAGGGCGACGTCCTCCAGCATCAGGACGCCGCTTTCGCGGCGCAGGGTCGGAATCGGATAGTTCATTGCGGGTCCGCCGGCGGTGCTTTGCTATGATCCGTCTGCCCGGCAGACTCGGGCCCGTGGCCCGCGGGCAGGTAGAGCGGACCCTTGATGCCGCAGCTCGCGAGCAGCGCGGTCAGCAGGCAGGTGAGCATTAGGCGGGCAGGCATGTCGTCGACTCAAAGCCGCGATGCTAACAGATGAGGGGTAGGGATGGACGAGCTCGAATTCGGCCGGCTGGCCGAGGCGGAGATGGCCCGCATCGAGGCCGCGCTGGAGGCCTGCGGCGGCGACTTCGACGTGGACCTGCAGCCGGGCGGCGTGCTGGAGATCGAGTTCGATGACGGTTCGATGGTCGTCGTCAATCGGCACGCCGCGGCGCGCGAAATCTGGGTTGCCGCCAGGAGCGGCGGCTTTCATTTCGCACCGCGGGACGGCCGCTGGATCTCGGCGCGCGACGGCAGCGAACTGTTCGAGTTGCTCGAGCGGGTCCTCTCGGAGCAATCCGGCGCGCCGGTCGAGCTGCCGCGGAAATAGCGGCCGCAGGTCCGGCGTCAGGGCAGGATCCGGATCGGCGCTTCCTCCACCGGCGCCGGTGCCTGACGCTGCTGGTCGCGGCCGAAGCCGAAGAACAGTCCGTCGTGCTGCAGCATGTCGCCGAGCGGATCGTCCGGCGGCGGGGGCGGCAGGTTTTCCTTGTAGATCAGCTCGTCCGAATCGGCGCCGAAAGGGCGGATCGAGACCAGCCCGTCCGGCATCTCCAGGTGCGTCTCCGGCACGTCGACCAGTGCCGCGCGCATGTAGTCGATCCAGATCGGCAGCGCTGCCGTACCGCCGGTTTCGCCGCGGCCGAGCTTCTGCGGCTGGTCGAATCCGACCCAGGTGACCGCCACCAGCTTCGGCGAATAGCCGCAAAACCAGGCGTCCACGTAGTCGTTGGTGGTGCCGGTCTTGCCGCCGAGATCCGAGCGGTGGAGGGACAGCGCCCTGCGGGCGGTGCCTTTGCGGACCACGCCACGCAGCATCGAGTCCATCAGGTAGGCGTTGCGGGGATCGAGTACCCGGGCAGCCGTCCGGTTGGCCAGCGGCGGATCGACCCTGGCCAGCACCCGGCCTTCGCTGTCGCGAATCTCCTGCACGATGTAGGGTTCCACGTGATAGCCGCCGTTGGCAAAGACCGAGTAGGCGGTTGCCATCTCCCACACCGAGGCCGAACCGGAGCCGAGCGCCATCGTCAGGTAGGGGGGGTGCTGATCGCGCTCGAAGCCGAAGCGGGTCGCGAAATCCTGCGCGTAGGCCGGGCCGATCGATTCCAGCAGCCGGATCGCGACCATGTTCTTCGAGCGGGCCAGCGCCTCGCGCAGCGTCATCGGCCCGTCGTACTTGTTGTCGTAGTTCTTCGGTTCCCAGTCCTTGCTGCCCGTCACGCCGGCGGTGTAGCTGAGAGGCTCGTCGTCGAGCACGCTGGCCGGGCTGTAGCCTTTCTCGAGGGCGGCGCTGAAGATGAACGGCTTGAAGCTCGAGCCGGGCTGGCGCCGGCCCTGGGTGACGTGATTGAATTTGCTCAGGTCGAAGTCGAAGCCTCCGACCAGGGCCCGGATCTGGCCGCTGACCGGGTCCATCGAGACCAGCGCCGCCTCGACCTCGGGTAACTGAACCAGTTTCCAGGTCCCTTCCTCGCGCCAGATGCGGACGACCGCGCCGGGCCGAACCCGCTTGGCCGAGGGCGCGCGGCTCGACAGCATCGGCGCCGCAAAGCGCAGCCCCTTGCCTTCGATCTTGATCATCTCGCCGCGTCGGTAAACGGTCACTTCCTTCGGCGACGCCTCGACCACGATGGCCGCCAGCAGGTCGTCGTAGTCCGGGTACTCGGCAAGCAGATCGTCCAGCCGTTCCTCGGCGACCCCCGTGAAGTCCTCGATGTCGAGGAAGGCCTCCGGTCCGCGGTAGCCATGTCGCCGATCATAGGCCATCACTCCCTTGCGCAGAGCCGCGTACGCGGCGCGCTGGGCCGCTGAGGAAATCGTGGTCGTGATCCGGATCCCCAGTTCATAAGCCTTGTCTCCGAACTGATCGACCGCGATGCGGCGCGCCATCTCGGCGACATAGGCAGCCGGAACGTCGCTCGCCTCCAGCGCGGAGCCGGACGAATCGGCATCGTCGGCCAGCACCACCGGCGCGGCGATCGCCGTCTCGAACTCGTCGTCGGTGATGAAGCCGAGTTCGTGCATGCGCCTCAGCACGTAGGTCTGGCGCAGCTTGGCGCGTTTAGGATTGACGACCGGGTTGTAGGCGGAAGGCGCTTTCGGCAGGCCGGCCAGCATTGCCGCCTCGGAAATGCTCAAGTCCTGAAGAGTCTTGCCGAAATAGGTCTTGGCCGCGGTCGCGAAGCCATACGAGCGCTGCCCGAGATAGATCTGATTCAGATAGACCTCGAGGATCTGATCCTTGCTCAGGTTGTTCTCGATCTTGAGCGACAGAAGGATCTCGTAGAACTTGCGGCTGAGGGTCTTCTCCCGCGACAGGAAGAAGGTTCTGGCGACCTGCATCGTGATGGTGGATGCGCCCTGGGCGCGGCCTCCCGATACCAGGTTGGCGACAGCTGCACGGGCGATGCCCAACACGTCGACGCCGGGATGTTCGTAGAAGCGTTCATCCTCGGCGGCGAGGATGGCCTGCTTCAGCGTTTCGGGGACGCGGGCGATCGGTACGAAGCTGCGGCGCTCCTGGCCGTATTCCGCCAGGAGCTGACCGTCCGATGTGAAGATGCGCAACGGGAGCTTGGGCTTGTACTCGGAAAGCAGTTCGGTGGAAGGCAGTTTGGGCCAGGCCGTGATCGCGAACACCGCGACGCCGGCGAGCACGATGGATGCCGATCCGAAGAGGGCTGCAAGGACGAGCGCGACCCAGCGCATGGGAAATCCGGGGCGGTTGAAGGACGCCGATTATAGATGCCGTCCCCCGCTCTCTCCAGTCGGGACCGTATCGAAATCTTCCTTTACAGTCTGGATGGTTGTTGCTAGCATTTCATGCTAATTATGGGTATTGCGCGCAACTTTTTGATATATAAGGACTTTTCCGGTGCCTGAAATCCCTTTCTTGTCTCGGAAGGTGCGCCCCCTGATCGGAGTCGACATTTCTTCGTCATCGGTGAAGATGGTGGAGTTGGCCGGCGATCCGAAGAGCGGAATTCAGGTCGAGCGCTACGCGATCGAGCCCCTGCCTCGCGAGGCCGTCACGGACGGCAACATTGCCAACCTGGAGGCCGCATCGGACGCCATTCGGCGCTGTCTGCGACGGATGGCGAGCAATACCAAGCTGGTGGCGATGGCTCTGCCCGCCTCGTCGGTCATCACCAAGCGCATCGTGTTGCCCGGCGGACTGCGCGAGCAGGAAATGGAATTGCAGGTGGAGTCCGAAGCGAACCAGTACATCCCGTTCGCGCTGGAGGAGGTCAACCTGGATTTCCAGGTGCTCGGGCCGATCGGTGACACCGACGACGTGGACGTGATGATCGCGGCCTCGCGCAAGGAAAAGGTCGAGGATCGCGTAGCTGCCGCAGAGGCGGCCGGCCTGAAGTCACAGGTGGTGGACGTCGAGTCCTTTGCCTCATTGGCGGCTTTCGAGCTGGTATCGAAATCGATTCCCGGCGGGCCCTCGGGCAAGATCGTCGCGCTGGTCGACGTCGGTGCGCAGACGATGGACATCACCGTGTTGCGCGACGGCAACCAGGTCTATGCCCGCGAGCAGAGTTTCGGCGGCAACCAACTGACCCAGGACGTCGCCAGACAGTACGGCATGAGCTTCGACGAGGCCGAATCAGGCAAGCGCTCCGGCAGCCTGCCCGAGAACTACGAAAGCGAGTTGCTGCGGCCGTTCATGGATGCGCTGGCGCTGGAGATTTCCCGTGCGCTGCAGTTCTTCTTTACCTCGACGCAGTTCAACCAGGTCGACCAGATCGTTCTTGCCGGAGGCTGCGCAAGCATTTCGGGCCTGGCCGAGGTCGTCACCGGACGCACCCAGGTGCAGACGATGGTGGCGAATCCGTTCGCGGCCATGACGCTCTCGAACAAGGTCCGGGCCAAGAGCCTGATGGCGGACGCACCGGCGCTGATGGTGGCATGCGGACTGGCCCTGCGGAGGTTCGACTCATGATTCGCATCAACCTTCTGCCGCACCGGGAACAGAAGCGCAAGGAACGGCGTCAGCAGTTCTTCGCGCTGGTCGGCTTGATGGCGCTGGCCGGCGTGCTCGTTGGCTTGCTTGTACACACCTTCATCACTGGCGCCATCGAACGCCAGGAAGCGCGCAATGAATTCATTCGCGCCGAGAATGCCGTGCTGGACAAGCAGACCGCCGAGATCCGCCGGTTGCGCGATCAGATCGACGCGCTGCTGGCGAGAAAGCAGGTCATCGAGGCGCTGCAGACCCATCGCAGCCAGGTCGTGCGCCTGTTCAACGAAATGGCCAGCCAGATGCCGGAAGGCGTCTATCTGACCAAGATCAAACAGACGGGCGACAAGATCATGCTGGCCGGCTATGCCCAGTCGAACGCCCGCGTATCGACGCTGATGCGCAACCTGGATGGGTCGCCTTTCCTGGCCGAGCCGCAACTGGTCGAAACCAAGGCGGCGATTGAAGGCAAGCGGCGGGTGAGCCAGTACGAGATGACGGTCAAGATTGAGCGGCCGAAGTCCGAAGAAGCTGCGGAGGCTGCGAAGTAATGGCGAAGACCTCGTTTCTCGACAGCCTGAAGGCGATCGACTTCGCCCGGATGGCGCATGACTTTCAGGGGCTCGATCCCAACGATCCCGGCGTATGGCCGCTGCTGCCGCGCGTCACCACGATGATCGTAGTTTTCGTCGGCGTCGTCGCGGCGGCCTGGTGGTTCGACTGGCAGCCCTTGAACGAACAACTCGAGGCCAGCCGCAACACCGAGCAGGAACTGCGCAACCAGTGGCTGGCGAAGAAGGCGAATGCCGTCAACCTCGAGGCCTACAAGCTGCAATTGGAGGAGATCGACCGCGAATTCGGAGCGCTGCTGAGGCAGTTGCCGAACAAGGCCGAGATGGATTCGCTGCTGGCCGACATCAACCAGGCGGGCCTCGGACGCGGCTTGCTGTTCGAATTGTTCAAACCGGGAAGCGACGTGATCCACGACTTCTACGCGGAGATGCCGATTCAGGTGAAGGTGGCGGGCAGCTACCACGATCTGGGCTCGTTTGCCGAAGACGTCGCCCACATGCCGCGGATCGTGTCCCTGCAGGACGTCGAGCTGTCGATGGACAAGGACGGCCGGATGATCCTCGACGGCAAGGCCGTGACATATCGCTACCTCGATGAGGAAGAACTGGCGGCGCAGCGCAATGCCAAGAAAGCCGCCGGCCAGAAGGGGCGTTGAGATGCATAAGGATGCTGTCGGAACACGGCGCGGTGTATGGCGGGCAGGTTTCCGTTGGACCGCCATCGGCCTCGCGCTACTGGTGCTCGGGGCCTGCTCGAATCCGCAGGAGGACATCGAGACCTGGATGGCCGAACAGTCGAAGGGCATGAAGGGCCGGGTCAAGCCGCTGCCGGGGATCAAGGAGGCGGAGCAGGTCGCGTATGTCGGATTCGACTATCCGGACCCGTTCCGGCCGGCTGCCACGGCGATCGACCTGTCCCGCCCGAACAGCGAATTCCGGCCCGATCTGACCCGTCGCCGCGAGCCGCTTGAAGCCTTTGCGCTCGAAACGCTGGCCTACGTCGGCACGCTGGAGATGGACCAGCAGCAGGTGGCACTGATCATGTTCAAACCGGCCGCGGGCAAGGGCCAGGATGCCGACGGGACCTTGTACCAGGTCCGGCGCGGCAACTACATGGGACAGGATTTCGGCATGGTGGCCGAAATTTCGGATACGGAACTGACCCTGAAGGAACTCGTCGAGGACCTGAACGGTGAATGGGGAGAGCGGGTGACGACCATGCAATTGACGGATCCGCAGGCCAAAGAGGGAGCGAACTGATGATCACGAGCATACGCAAATCCCTGGTGGCGGTGGCGCTTGGTCTTGTTGTCGGGCTGGCGCTGCCGTTCGCCGGGAATCAGGCTCGCGCGGCGGAGGGCACGACCGCGACGCAGGGAAATCGCATCGAGGCGATCGACATCAATAACCAGGGTGGCCAGATCGTGCTGCGGCTGACGCTGGCCGAAGCGGTTGCGGCACCGCCGCCCAGCTTCAGCGTCATGACGCCGCCGCGTATCGCGTTCGACTTCCACGGCACCAGCAACGGTCTCGGTACGTCGGTACAGAATTTCGATTCCGGCGATCTGCGCAGCGCCAATATCGTCCAGGTCGGTGATCGGACCCGGGTAGTGCTCAATCTGAACCGGGCGGTTCCGTACGACACGCGCACCGAAGGCCGCTTCGTGTTCATCACGCTGTCGCAGGCCGCTGCCGGCGCCTCTGCGGGGCAGAGCGCCTATTCGAGCTTCTCGGCCCCCGAAGCGGCGAAAGCGGGATCGGCCGATCGGGCGATTCGAGACATTGCATTCCGCCGTGGCACCGACGGCGAAGCCCGCATCGTCGTAGAGCTGCCCACACCTGAAACCGCAATCGACATTCGCCGCATGGGCACCAGCCTGGTGGTCGATTTCCTCAAGAGCTCGCTGCCGGAGCCTCTGCGCCGCCGGCTTGACGTGTCCGATTTCGGCACGCCGGTGACCGAAGTCGCGACCCAGGAGCAGGGTGACACGGTTCGCATGACGATCACGCCGCAAGGGCTGTGGGAACACAACGCCTACCAGAGCGACAACCAGTTCGTGCTGGAAGTGAAGAAGGTGATCGAGGATCCGCGCAAGCTGGTGCAGGGCCAGGGGCCCGGCTATCACGGCGAGAAGCTGTCGCTCAACTTCCAGAACATCGACGTGCGCTCTGTGCTGCAGGTGATCGCCGACTTCACGAACTTCAACATCATCACCAGCGACTCGGTCAGTGGGCGGTTGACGCTGCGGTTGAAGGACGTGCCCTGGGACCAGGCACTGGACATCATCCTGCAGGCGAGAGGGCTGGACAAGCGCAAGAACGGCAACGTCATCTGGATCGCGCCGCGGGACGAACTCGCGGCGCGGGAGAAGCTCGAACTCGAGGCCAAGCAGCAGATCGGCGAACTCGAGCCGCTGGTGACGGAGACCTTCCGCATCAACTATCACCAGGCGCGCGCCATCGCCAACTTCCTTTCGTCGGAAACCCAGAGCATCCTTTCCAAGCGCGGCAGCGTCGTCGTCGACGAGCGCAGCAACAAGATCTTCGTGCAGGACGTGCCCAGCAAGCTCGACGAACTGCGCGGCCTGATTGCCGAGATCGACCTGCCGGCGAGGCAGGTCCTGATCGAAGCCCGCATCGTCGAGGCCAGCGATACCTTCTCGAAGGATCTGGGCGCTCGTCTTGGATTCGGCCTGTTCGCGGACAAGACGGCCGCCAACGGCGCGCCGCGCTACTCGGCCGGCGGCGCCCTGGAACAGAGTGCGTTCATCGGGGGGCTGCTCGAAGACCAGCCGATCTACCAGGACACCCGGGCGGTGAACCTGCAGGCGGCACCTAGCAGCGGTGCCCAGCCAGGCCTGCTCTCGCTGGTGCTGTGGAATGCTAGGGCCACTCGTTTCCTGGACCTGGAGATCTCGGCGCTGGAAGCGGACGGGCGCGGAAAGGTCGTGTCGCGGCCGAAGGTCATGACTGCCGACCAGATCCAGGCCGTCATCGAGCAGGGCGTCGAGATTCCCTACCAGGAGGCGACCAGTTCCGGCGCCACCAGCGTGTCGTTCCGCAAAGCGAACCTGGCCCTCAAAGTCAAGCCGCAGATCACGCCGGACGGGCGAGTGATGCTGAGCCTGGAGGTGAACAAGGACTCGCGTGGCCAAGAGACGACCGCCGGGCCGGCGATCGACACCAAGCACGTCAAGACAGAGGTGCTGGTCGAGAATGGAGGCACCGTCGTGATCGGTGGCATCTACGTGCAGGACACTGCCTTCTCGACCAACAAGGTGCCGCTGCTGGGGGACATCCCGCTGCTCGGCTATCTGTTCAAGCAGAACACCAAGCGGGACAACAAGACCGAACTCATTGTGTTCATCACGCCGAAGATCGTCGAGGACCACCTCGTTTCGCGCTGAGCGCGGCGGCCGGCTACCGGGAGTATCCATGATCAAAGCATTACTTTCTCGACTGGCGGTCACCGTGTTCGCGGCCGGTCTCGTGGCTTGTGGTGGCGGTGGTGGCGGGGGAGATACCTGCATACTTTGCCCTGCCGATAACGGAGGCAGTACGGCAACTGGTGCGTCGTTGTCACTGATCGTCACGTCGCCGACATTGTCAACCGACGGTGCTGGGCGGATTACGGTGCGGGCCACGGTCAAGGACGAGAACAACGGCGCGGTGCCCGAGCAGGAAGTTGCGTTCGGCGCAAGTAGTGGCACGCTGTCGTCCTCGACGGCTACGACTGACGGTCAGGGGGTGGCCCAGGTCGAGTTCAACACCGACGACGACAAGGCCAACCGGACCGTCACGATCACCGCGAGGCACGGGTCGCTGAGTCGCACCACGACGGTGTCCGTGCTCGGCACGACGCTGTCGTTCGGCGGGGATCTTGCCGGTGTCGTCGGTCAGGCGCTGAGCATGACAGTGGCCTTGACGGATGCGGCGGGCGTTTCGATCCAGAATACCCAGGTGTCGCTCTCGTCGAGCCAGGGCAATCCAGTGCCTGCAAGCGTGACGACGAATGCGCAGGGACAAGCCAGCTTCACGTTCACGCCGACAGAGGGCGGAGCCGATGTGATCTCCGCCTCCGCGTTAGGTGCGACGACGACACAGACCCTGTCCGTGTCGACAGTCAATTTCTCGTTTGCATCGCCGAGTTCCGGCACCACGGTGCCCGTTTCCACCGCAGGTGGCTGCCAGGAGGTGCTGCTCTCCTTGAGCGGCTTTGCCGCGACCCAGGTTTCGCTGACCAACCCGCGTGGTAGGGTGCACACCGATTCTTCGTGCACAACGGGCAGCGGTTCCACCGCCGAGATCCCCTTGTCGTCGGGTGTGGCCCGTGCCTGGGTCTCGGCCCCCAGCGCGGGCGATTCGACGCTGTTGGCGACGGCCAGCGATGGAAGCACCAGCGCTTCGACCAATTTGCTGCTCAAGTTCATCGCGGTTACGCCGGCCTCGGTCGTCGTGCAGGGCTCGCCCTCGACGATTGGCGTCAGCGGTACAAGCAACATCAACGCGCTGGTCAAGGATGCCTTCGGCAACCCGGTGGCCGGCCAGACCGTCACATTCACTGCGCCAAATGGTGGAGGTGTGCCTTCGCCGGCACAGGCGGTCACCGACGAAGCGGGCCGCGCGTCGACGGTCTTCAACGCTGATCCGAGCATCAGCGGCAAGGACTCCGTGTCCGTCGTTGCGGCCGTCGGCAGCACCGGCATCACCGGCCAGGCGGAACTGACGGTGTCGGGCAATGCGGTGAACGTCATCATCGGCACCGACAACCAGATTCAGTTGATCGATCCGGTGTCCTACCGGAAAGTCTATGCGGCCTTCGTCACCGACACCGCGGGCAACCCGGTGCCGAACCAGACCGTGACGATCGCGTTGAACTTTCTCAGGTTCCAAAAAGGTTCCTATGGCCCCCCCGGAGCGGATGATGAGGTATCAGACCAAATCAAGTGGGTCCAGCATGTCGCCGCAAGCTGCACGGGTGAAGAGCCGAACAACAACGGCCTGACCGATGCCGGCGAAATCGGCGATTTCGATGGCGACGGTATTTTCGAGCCCAACGGCAGCGCGCTGGTTCGGCCGCCCGCCGGCAGCGGCGGATCGACCGTCACGATCGTGTCGGGGGAGAGCGGCTCGGCAGAGTTTTGGCTCGAGTATCCGCGCAGCTACGCGAGCTGGTCCGAGGTCGCGATCATCGCGACCGCCGTCGTCGCGGGCAAGAACAATGTCTCCCAGGTCGCGACTTTCCTGCCGGTACCGACTTCCGAGCTCACCGATGAGACAGTGGTGCCGTCCTTTGCCGTCTCTCCGTTCGGCGTGGAGGCGGGCTGCAGCAACCCGAACTGACCGGTCCAAGTTAGGATAAGGGGAAGACGGGCCGTACCGGCCCGTCTTCCCCTTTCTTCATGCGGAGATAGCCTTTGACATCGACGGTAGCGCCAGTCTTCCTGATCGGCATGATGGGCGCCGGCAAGACGACGATCGGACGCGAACTGGCCAAGCGGCTCGGACGCCGCTTCGTCGATTGCGACCACGAGATCGAGGCCAGGACCGGCGTCAAGATCCCGGTGATCTTCGACATTGAGGGCGAGGAGGGCTTCCGCCGACGCGAGACGCAGGAACTGGACGAACTCAGCCGGCAGCCGGACCTCGTCGTCGCGACCGGCGGCGGCATCGTGCTGGCGGCCGAGAATCGTGCCATCTTGCGCGAGCGCGGTATCGTCGTCTATCTGGACGTCAGCCCGGATGTCCTGTACGAGCGCACGCGGCACGACCGCAACCGCCCGCTGCTGCAGGTGGACAATCCGAGGGCCCGTATCGAGGAGTTGCATCGGGCGCGCGAACCCTTGTACCGAGAGGTGGCCGATCTGGCGGTGCCGGGGCGCAGGGGGTCGCCGTTGGCGATGGCGCGTGCGATCGAGCGCGAACTGGAGAAACTATGCGAACGCTGAACGTCGCGCTGGGCGAGCGCACCTATCCGATCCACGTGGAGAGGGGGCTGCGCTACCGGGCGGACCTGATCGTGCCTCATCTGAAGACGCGGCGGGTCGCGCTGATCAGCAACGAGACCGTCGCGCCGCTCTATCTGGCGGACGTCAAGGGCGCTCTTGCCGGCGAGGGCGTCGCAGTGACCGAGATCGTGTTGCCGGACGGCGAGGCCTACAAGGACTGGGCGACGCTGAACCGGATCTTCGATGGACTGCTGCAAGCCCGTTGCGAGCGTTCCACGACGCTCGTTGCGCTCGGTGGCGGCGTGATCGGCGACATGGTCGGCTTCGCGGCGGCGACCTTCCAGCGCGGCGTGCCGTTCATTCAGATGCCGACCACGCTGCTGTCGCAGGTCGACTCCTCGGTCGGCGGCAAGACGGCGATCAACCATCCGCTGGGCAAGAACATGATCGGCGCCTTCCACCAGCCACGGCTGGTGCTGGCCGACATCGACACGCTCGGGACGCTGCCCGATCGCGAGCTGTCGGCAGGCCTGGCGGAGGTGATCAAGTACGGACTGATCCGCGACCGGGAGTTCTTCGACTGGCTTGAGCGCAACATGGCCCGCCTGATGGCGCGGGACGCCGAGGCTCTGGCCTATGCGATCGAGCGTTCGTGCGCCAACAAGGCCGAAGTCGTGGCCGCCGACGAGACCGAGCAGGGGGTGCGCGCGACGCTGAACCTGGGCCACACGTTCGGCCACGCGATCGAAGCGGGTCTCGGCTATGGCGAGTGGCTGCACGGCGAAGCGGTGGCGGCCGGCGCGATGATGGCCGCCGGGTTGTCCCGCACGCGGGGCTGGCTGTCGGCCGAGGAGGTGGCCCGCATCGAAGCCATCCATCGGGCCGCAGGGCTGCCGGTGCGCGGCCCGGACCTGGGCGTCGAACGCTACCTGGCGCTGATGGCCCACGACAAGAAGGTCGAGGACGGCCGCTTGCGGCTGGTCCTGCTGAAAGGCATCGGCGAGGCCGTCATCGACGCGGAGTCGTCGGGGGCGTCGATCGAGCAGGCGATCGCGGACCGGGTCGATGCCTGAGGCGCCGCTCGCGCCCTATGCGGTGAGCGAGTCGAACTCCCGTGGGCGGCAGTTTTCCGAGCAAAGTCCGCGCGGACGGGGAGAATTCCAGCGCGACCGGGACCGCATCGTGCACTCGACCGCGTTCCGGCGGCTCGAGTACAAGACCCAGGTCTTCGTCAACCACGAGGGCGACCTGTTCCGCACCCGGCTGACCCACAGCATCGAGGTTGCCCAGATCACCCGCAGCATCGCAAGGGCCTTGCAGCTCAACGAGGATCTGGCCGAGGCCATCGCGCTGGCCCACGATCTAGGTCACACGCCGTTCGGCCACGCAGGGCAGGACGCGCTGAACGAATGCATGAAACCGTTCGGCGGCTTCGAGCACAACCTGCAGTCGCTGCGCACCGTCGATCTGCTCGAGGAGCGCTACGCCGAGTTCGACGGCCTCAATCTGATGTACGAGACCCGCGAAGGCATCCTGAAGCACTGTTCGCAGGCCCGTGCTCGCGAGCTCGGCGAACTGGGCCGGCGTTTCCTCGACAGGCGCCAGCCCTCGCTGGAAGGGCAGCTCGCCAATTTCTGCGACGAGATCGCCTACAACAACCATGATCTGGACGACGGCCTGCGCTCCGGCCTGATCACGCTGCAGCAACTCGACGACGTGGTGCTGTTCGCGCGCGAACGGGCGCAGGTGGAGGCCGCCTATCCCGGCCTGCAGGGCCGGCGGCTGATCCACGAGACGATCCGCCGGATGATCAACCGGATGGCGCTGGACCTGATCGAGACGACGCGGTCGAACATCGCGCAACAGCGCGTCGACTCCCTCCGGGCGGTGGCAGAGGCGCCCCCGCTGGTCGGCTACAGCGAGGATCTGCGGGCGCCGCTGAAGGACTTGAAGAGCTTCCTGCGCGAAGACCTCTATCGCCACTATCAGGTGCTGCGCATGACCGACAAGGCCCGCCGCATCATCCGCGACCTGTTCCAGGCCTTCCTGTCCGATCCCCGCCTGCTGCCGCCGCAGTATCAGGCCAAGGCCCGCCACGACACGGCGCGCGCGATCGCCGACTACATCGCCGGCATGACCGACCGCTACGCGATTCGCGAGCACCGCCGGCTGTTTGCGGTCGGCGAGATCCACTAGCCTCGCCGCTCCGACCACAAGCAAGGAGCTTGCCGCGGCGCAAAAAGGCCTTGATAGCGGGCGTCGCGCTGCGGTAAATTCGGACTTCCGCCAGCAGTATCGATCGGAGGGCTCCGCCAGATGAGCCCGGCAAGCCGGTGAGCTTATCGCGCCTCCGGCTTTTTTTGACGTCCGCACGCCAGGCGTGCTGCCACAAGCGCCGGACCGGAAGCCATTCACCGGTGCGCAAGTTGTCGAGGAAATACAGGATGGATTTCCCCCAGAAGCAGGGTCTGTACGATCCGAAGAACGAACATGATGCCTGCGGCGTCGGTTTCGTCGCCCACGTCAAGGGCCGCAAGAGCCACGACATCATCTCTCAGGGCCTGGAGATTCTGAAGAATCTGGACCACCGCGGTGCGGTCGGTGCCGACCCGCTGCAGGGCGATGGTGCCGGCATCCTGATCCAGATCCCGGACGCGCTGTATCGGGACGACATGGCGTCGCGCGGCATCGAGCTGCCGCAGGCCGGCGAGTACGGCGTCGGCATGGTCTTCATGCCGAAAGAGATCGCCTCGCGGCTCGCCTGTGAAGAGGAGATCGAGCGCGCCATCCGCGCCGAAGGCCAGGTGCTGCTGGGCTGGCGCGACGTGTCCGTCAATCGCGAGATGCCGATGTCGCCGGCGGTCAAGGCCAAGGAGCCGGTGATCCGCCAGGTCTTCATCGGTCGCGGACCGGACGTGATGGTGACCGATGCGCTGGAGCGCAAGCTCTACGTGATCCGCCGCCGCGCCGCCAACGCCATCATGGCGCTCGAGCTGGAGCACGCCAAAGAGTTCTACATGGTCTCGATGTCGGCGCGCACCGTGAACTACAAGGGCCTGCTGCTGGCCACCCAGGTCGGCGAGTACTACCTCGATCTGGTGGATCCGCGCGCCGTGTCCGCACTGGCGCTGGTGCATCAGCGCTTCTCGACCAACACCTTCCCGAAGTGGAACCTGTCGCACCCGTTCCGGATGATCGCGCACAACGGCGAGATCAACACGCTGCGCGGCAACTACAACTGGATGAGGGCACGCGAAAAGGGTGTCTCGTCGCCGCTGCTCGGTGCCGACCTGGACAAGATCTGGCCGGTGATCTATCCGGGCCAATCGGACTCGGCGGCCTTCGACAATGCGCTCGAGCTGCTGGTGATGAGCGGCTACTCGATGGCCCACGCGGTGATGATGATGATTCCCGAGGCGTGGGAATCGCACACGCTGATGGACGAGCGCCGCCGCGCCTTCTACGAGTATCACGCCGCGATGATGGAGCCGTGGGACGGGCCGGCGGCGGTGGCCTTTACCGACGGCCGCCAGATCGGCGCGACGCTGGACCGCAACGGCCTGCGCCCGGCCCGCTACCTGGTGACCGACGACGACCTCGTCGTGATGGCGTCCGAGTCCGGCGTGCTGCCGATCCCGGAAAGCCGCATCGTCAAGAAGTGGCGCCTGCAGCCGGGCAAGATGTTCCTGATCGACATGGAGCAGGGCCGCATCATCGACGACAAGGAGTTGAAGGAGTCGCTGTCGGCCGCCAAGCCCTACCAGGAGTGGATCCGCAAGATCAACATCAAGCTCGACGGGCTCGACTCGCCGGCCGACGCCAGTTCGGCGGCCTGCGACGAGGCGCTGCTCGACCGCCAGCAGGCATTCGGCTACACGCAGGAAGACGTCAAGTTCATCCTCGAACCGATGGCCCGGGCCGGCGAGGAGTCCACCGGCTCGATGGGCAACGATTCGCCGCTGGCGGTGTTGTCGGGCCGCGAGAAGCCGCTCTACAACTACTTCCGCCAGCTCTTCGCGCAGGTCACGAACCCGCCGATCGACCCGATCCGCGAGCAACTGGTGATGTCGCTGGTGTCCTTCATCGGGCCGAAGCCGAATCTGCTCGAGATCAACGAGATCAACCCGCCGTACCGGCTCGAGGTGAGCCAGCCGGTGCTGGACTTCGCCGGCATGG
Organism: Rhodocyclaceae bacterium; assembly: GCA_050305135.1. Lineage (GTDB taxonomy): Bacteria > Pseudomonadota > Gammaproteobacteria > Burkholderiales > Rhodocyclaceae > Cognatazoarcus. The sequence continues at coordinate 23,024 of JBNLET010000126.1, forward strand.
CGACGATCCGCAACATCGCGCGCTACACCAACAACAAGTTCCGCTCCGCCGAACTGGATGTCTGCTACCCGGTCGCCTGGGGCAAGGAAGGCGTCGAGGCGCGTCTCGCCACGTTGTGTGCCGAGGCCGAGGACGCGGTCCTGCAGGGCTACAACATCCTGATCGTGTCGGACCGCCAGGTGGACGCCGAGAACGTTGCAATTCCCGCGCTGCTGGCGACTTCGGCGATCCATCAGCATCTGGTGAACAAGGCGCTGCGCACGCGCACCGGCCTGGTCGTCGAGACCGGCACCGCGCGCGAGGTGCATCACTTCGCGGTGCTGGCCGGCTACGGCGCCGAGGCGGTGCATCCCTACCTGGCGATGGAGACCTTGCACCAGCTGGCCGGCGACGATGCCGAGGCGCAGGACAAGGCGGTCAAGCACTTCATCAAGGGCATCGGCAAGGGCCTGATGAAGGTCATGTCGAAGATGGGCATCTCCACCTACATGTCCTATACCGGAGCGCAGATCTTCGAGGCCGTCGGCCTCAAGCAGTCGCTGGTGGACAAGTATTTCACCGGTACCACGACGCAGGTCGAAGGCATCGGCGTGTTCGAGGTCATGGAGGAGGCGATCCGGCTGCATCTGAAGGCCTTCGGCGAGGATCCGGTGCTGGCCAACATGCTCGACGCCGGCGGCGAGTACGCCTTCCGCATCCGCGGCGACGAGCACATGTGGACGCCGGACGCGATCGCCAAGCTGCAGCATTCGACCCGCTCCGGCAAGTACGACTCCTACAAGGAGTACGCCCGCATCATCAACGATCAGAGCAAGCGCCACATGACGCTGCGCGGCCTGTTCGAGATCAAGCCGGCCGGCGCGCCGGTACCGCTCGACGAAGTCGAGCCGGCCAAGGAGATCGTCAAGCGCTTCGCGACCGGCGCGATGTCGCTCGGCTCCATCTCGACCGAGGCCCACACCACACTGGCGATCGCGATGAACCGCATCGGCGGCAAGTCGAACACCGGCGAGGGCGGCGAGGACCCGACGCGCTTCACGCCGATCGGCAAGCCGACCAAGCTGTCCGAACTGATCGGTGCGAGCCGCATCGAGCGCGACATCGAGCTGTCGGCCGGTGACAGCCTGCGTTCGGCGATCAAGCAGGTGGCCTCGGGGCGCTTCGGCGTCACCACCGAGTATCTGGCCAATTCCGACCAGATCCAGATCAAGATGGCGCAGGGCGCCAAGCCGGGCGAGGGCGGCCAATTGCCGGGCCACAAGGTGTCCGAGTACATCGGCTACCTGCGCCACTCGGTGCCGGGCGTCGGCCTGATCTCGCCGCCGCCGCACCACGACATCTACTCGATCGAGGATCTGGCGCAGCTGATCCACGACCTGAAGAACGCCAACCCGAAAGCCTCGATCAGCGTCAAGCTGGTGTCCGAGGTCGGGGTCGGCACGGTCGCGGCCGGCGTCGCCAAGGCCAAGGCCGATCACGTCGTGATCGCCGGCCACGACGGCGGCACCGGCGCCAGCCCGCTGTCCTCGATCAAGCACGCTGGTTCGCCGTGGGAGCTGGGCCTCGCCGAGACGCAGCAGACCCTGGTCATGAACCGCTTGCGCAGCCGCATCCGGGTGCAGGTGGACGGCCAGATGAAGACCGGCCGCGACGTGCTGATCGGTGCGCTGCTCGGCGCCGACGAGTTCGGCTTCGCCACCGCGCCGCTGGTGGTCGAGGGCTGCATCATGATGCGCAAGTGCCACCTCAACACCTGCCCGGTCGGCGTCGCCACCCAGGATCCGGTGCTGCGTCGCAAGTTCTCGGGGCAGCCGGAGCACGTCGTCAACTTCTTCTTCTTCGTCGCCGAGGAAGTGCGCGAACTGATGGCGCAGATCGGCATCCGCAAGTTCGACGAGCTGATCGGCCGTTCCGACCTGCTCGACATGAAGAAGGGCATCAGCCACTGGAAGGCCAGGGGCCTCGACTACTCGCGCATCTTCTATCGCCCGGCGGTGCCGGCCAGCGTCGGCCGCTACCACGTCGAGAACCAGGACCACGGCCTGCAGAAGGCGCTCGACAATCGCCTGATCGAACTGGCCGCACCGGCCATCGAACGCGGCGAGCGGGTCGCCATTGACCTGCCGGTGCGCAACATCAACCGCACCGTCGGCGCGATGCTGTCCGGCCGGGTGGCGCTCAAGTACGGCCATGCGGGGCTGCCGGAAGACACCATCCACATCAAGCTGTCCGGCACCGCCGGCCAGAGCTTCGGCGCCTTGCTGGCCCGCGGCGTGACGCTGGAACTGGTTGGCGAGGGCAACGACTACGTCGGCAAGGGCTTGTCCGGCGGCCGCATCGTGGTGCGTCCGGACGGTGACTTCCGCGGCAAGGCGGCCGACAACATCATCATCGGCAACACCGTCATGTACGGCGCGATCGAGGGCGAGGCCTTCTTCGCCGGCGTCGGCGGCGAGCGCTTCTGCGTGCGCAATTCCGGCGGCACCGCGGTGGTCGAGGGCGTTGGCGACCACGGCTGCGAATACATGACCGGCGGCACCGTGGTGGTGCTCGGCCAGACCGGCCGCAACTTCGCCGCCGGCATGTCGGGCGGCATCGCCTACGTGCTCGACGAAGCCGGCGATTTCGCCAGCCGCTGCAACATGGCGCAGGTCGCGCTGGAGCCGGTCGAGGAGGAGATCGAGGCCCGCAAGGGCTCCGAGTCGGGCGACGAGCTGGAGTCCCATGGCCGCGTCGACATCGACCACCTGGGCATGGCCGACGAGCGCATCATCAAGGCCCTGGTGGAGCGGCACGTGCGCTTCACCGGCAGCCAGCGCGGCAGCGAGATCCTGGCCGACTGGACGCACTACCGCGACAAGTTCGTCAAGGTCCTGCCGCACGAGTACCGCCGCGTTCTGACCGAGATGGCGGCGCAGAAGCAGAAGCAACTGGAGGCTGCATAAGATGGGGAAGCCCACCGGATTCATGGAGTTTCAGCGCCTGTCCGAGGCCTACGCGCCGGCGCAGGAACGCGTCAAGCACTACCGCGAGTTCACCGCCGCGCTGTCCGACGAGGACGCCGCCAAGCAGGGGGCCCGCTGCATGGACTGCGGCATCCCGTTCTGCAACAACGGCTGCCCGGTGAACAACATCATTCCGGACTGGAACGACCTGGTCTATCGCGGCGCCTGGCAGGAGGCGATCCGCGTCCTGCACTCGACCAACAACTTCCCGGAGTTCACCGGCCGCATCTGCCCGGCGCCGTGTGAGGCAGCGTGCACGCTGAACATCAACACCGACCCGGTCGGCATCAAGTCGCTCGAGCGGGCGATCATCGACAAGGCCTGGGCCGAGGGTTGGGTCAAGCCGCAACCGCCGGCGCGCAAGACCGGCAAGAAGGTCGCCGTCGTCGGCTCCGGCCCGGCCGGCCTGGCCGCAGCCCAGCAGCTGGCGCGCGCCGGCCACGACGTGGTGGTGTTCGAGAAGAACGACCGCATCGGTGGCCTGCTGCGCTACGGCATTCCCGACTTCAAGATGGAAAAGCACCTGATCGACCGCCGGCTCGAGCAGATGGAGGCCGAGGGCGTCGAGTTTCGCACCGGTGTCTGCGTCGGGGCCGAGCCGCCGGCCGGCGTCGTCAACGATGCCTCGACGACGCTCGGCGCCGAGCAGCTCAAGGCCGACTTCGATGCGGTGATCCTGGCCGCGGGTTCCGAAACCCCGCGCGACCTGCCGGTGCCCGGTCGCGAACTGGACGGCGTGCATTTTGCGCTCGAATTCCTGATTCCGCAGAACAAGGAAGTCGCGGGGGGCGCTGTCAATCCGATCTCGGCCACCGGCAAGAACGTGGTGGTGATCGGCGGCGGCGACACCGGATCCGACTGTGTCGGCACTTCGAATCGGCACGGTGCCGTCTCGATCACCCAGTTCGAACTGCTGCCGCAGCCGCCCGAGCAGGAAGACAAGATGCTAACCTGGCCGTACTGGCCGATCAAGATGCGCACCTCCTCGTCGCACGAGGAAGGCTGCGAGCGTGACTTTGCCGTGGCCACCAAGGCGTTCATCGGCGAGAACGGCAAGGTCAAGGCGTTGAAGGGCGTCCGGCTCGACTGGAAGGACGGCCAGATGAAGGAAGTGCCGGATTCCGAGTTCGAGATTCCGGCCGACCTGGTGCTGTTCGCGATGGGTTTCACGAGTCCGGCGGCCAAGCTGCTGGAGGCCTTCGGCGTCGACAAGGACGCCCGCGGCAATGCCAAGGCGACGACCGACGGCGAGGGCTGCTATGCCACCAGCGTCGACAAGGTCTTCGCTGCCGGCGACGTGCGCCGCGGCCAGTCGCTGGTGGTGTGGGCGATCCGCGAGGGGCGCCAGTGCGCCCGCGAGGTGGACGTCTTCCTGATGGGCGAATCGGTGCTGCCGCGCTGAGCCGGCTGCCGGGTCCAACGAAAGGGCGCACCCGGGTGCGCCTTTTTCTTTTCGCCGCGGCGCCGACTCAGGGCGCGGTTGCGGCAACGGCGAAGTTCTTCAGGGCCTGCGAGATCTTGCCGACCACCGCGCAGTCGCCGGCGCCGTGACGCGCCGCGATCCAGGCCGGGTCGTTGTAGCCGAGCCAGACCTTGCCCTGCTCGTCGCGCCATACCAGCGCCTTCAGCGGCAGATCGATGCCGATGCTCTGGGCACAGGCCATGAACGGCGTGCCGCCTTTCGGGTTACCGAAGATCAGCAGTTCGGTCGGGCGCATTTCGGCGCCGACCGAGGCCGCCCCCTTGGCGTGGTCGATGCGGGCGAAGATCCTCATGCCCTTTTTCTTCGCGAGTGCTTCGAGCCGATCCATCGTCACGGCCACCGGGTGAGCGCTGGCGACCTTGACGATGCCGTCCGCAGCCCAGCCGGCGGCCGGCAGACACAACATCGCGACCAGCACGAGCCGCTTCCATGTACGCATGACGCATCCCCCCCAGTCGTCGTAGACAGTCGTTCGACGCTTGGCCGGGTGGAATCCTTACAGCAACGTTGGCTCAGCAGTTGGCGAACAGGCGTTCGCTGAGTTCGAGCAACCTCGGCGAATCGCCGAGCCCCTCCAGCAGGCGCCGGGGAATGCCTGACAGACCGGCCTGGGCGCCGCACAGCGCGCCGGTCAGCATCGCCCGCGCCTGGTTCTGGCCGCCGCCATTGACCGCGTGCAGCACCGCCGACTCGAAATCGGCTCCGAAGCGGGCCGCCAGGTAGTAGGCGGCCGGCAACTGGTGGTAGATCGCGCAGGGCATGCCATACACCAGCGACACCTTCCACGCGGGCTCGATGCGGATGTCGGGATCCTGCGCGGCGCGGGCCATGTAGCCCGGAGTCAGCAGCGCGTCGGGCGAGGCGAAGCGGCCGGCCCGCGACGGCTCCGGCACACCTTTCACGGGCGTTCCCATCTGCGCCCCGGTGACCACGGTGTGGAACGGCAGATCGCCGCGCCTGCACAGCGCCATCAGCTTCGCCGACACCGTCCCGTCGAACGCCTCGCCGCACACCAGCAGACCCAGCAGCGAGCAGAACGCAACCGTCATCGCCACCACCGCCTCGTCGCGCTGCGTCAGCACCGTGTTGGCGGCGACAAAGCGGGCCAGCGCGGCCGGATCGTCGGCATAGCGGACCGCGATCGCAATACAGCGCTCGATCGCCTCGGTCGTGTCGGCGTGACCGCCGCATTCGCTCCACGGTCGCCCCTCGCCGACCCGTCGCCGCCAGCATTCCCGTATCGATTGGCTGGTGTAGCCGCCCGGCCCGTTCATCGGCGTGCCGTCGAGTTGCGGGAACAGATCCTCCTCCAGCCGCCGGCAGAAGTCGGCCTCGTCGTAGCGGCCGCAGGCCACCAGCGATTCGAGCGTCAGTGCCAGCAGCAGGCCGGCCTGGGAGGCGTCGCCGGCGGCCAGGCCGGCGTGATAGTGGTCCGGCAGTGGCGCCGTGTAGTCCGAGATCCAGTTGCCGAAGCGGCTGCGCAACTCTTCGAGGTCGTAGTACCAGTGCGGTCCGAGCGCCAGCGCATCGCCGATGAAGGCGCCCATCAGCGCGCCGCAGCCCCGATCGGCAATGCCGTGTTCATTCATCTGTGTCGCTCGTCTCGGCGTCCGGCAGACGCTGGCCGCATTCGCCGCAGAAGCGGTCGCCGGCCGCCGCCGGCGCCTTGCAGAAGGGACAGGCATGTGGCGGCACGATGGCCGTCGGCTGCAGGCCCGCCCAGGCGTCCGTGCCGCACGTCGCCGGCTCCGTTGCGGCGGGAAGGCCGGCCCACGGATCCGGCTCGGCCGGCACCGCCGGCAGCGTCGCATCGACTGCCGCCACGGTGTCGGCGAAATCGGCGCTGATGCCCGGTTCGCCGGCGGGGCTTGGCGCAGCGTCGCGGGCCGGCTCCGGCGGCGCCGCATCCGTCGCATGCCGCGACTGCAGGTAGATATGGCACAGGCCGTTCATCTGGATCGCCGTCAACAGGCCGGACAGCAGCAGGAAGGCCAGCGTCAGCCCGACGCCGCCGCCGGTCACCGTTGCCGGGCTCGCCGCGGCCAGATCCGCCATTCCGCCGGTTGCGCCTGCGCCGAGGATCGCCGCGGCGAGCGCGCCGACGAGGGCGCCGCCGGAGACCATGAAGGCGCCCGCCACCCAGGCGATGACGGTGGTGAGCAGCACCAGCAGGAGCAACGATACGAGCACCTCCAGCGGCCGCCGATACACGAGGTCGCGCATTTCCCGCAGTGCTGCCCGCAGCGGATTGCCTGCCCACAGCGCGGGCGCCACCATCGACATGGCCACGAACAGCGCCAGCAGCAGCAGTGCCGCGGCGAGCATCAGGGCGGGCAGCAACAGCGCCAGCAGCAACGGGCCCAGCCAGGGCAGCTTGCAGATCCAGAGCGCGAGCGCCGCGGCGAGCATGAAGGCCAGCAGCACGCCGAGCGCCAGCAGGCCGGCGCCCAGCAGCGCCGCAAAGCAGCGGGCCCCGGCCAGCAACAGCGCGCCGATGCTTCGTGTCGGCCGGCCTCGGGCCGCGTCCATCAATGCCAGACCCGCGCCATTCAATACCGCAGCGGCCAGCACGATCGCCAGCAGGCCGCTCACCAGTGCCGCCGCCGGCATGCCGCTCGCTGCCGCGACCAAGTTGCCGAGGCCGGCCAGCAGGCCCATCAGCAGCAATCCGGGCACCAGCACCAGCAGCGCCTGCCGGTTGCGAACGCCTTCGAGCGAACGGAGCACGGCGCCGTAGCGATGATCCCCGGGCATCCAAGTTTCCGTCATCGATCCGGTCCCCGTGCTCTCGTTTCGGTGCGCGACGCTACTGGTTCTTGACGGAACACTCCGGCACCGTATCCCAGCGGTCGGGCGCGCAGTAGCTCCATCGCACCTTTTCGCGACAGATCGCCTTGGCGAAGAAGGACTTCTCTTCGCAAACGGCGAGTTCGGCACGCAGCCGCCCGAGCCAGCCGGGCAGCGCCGCGGGCTCGGGCGTGGGCGCAGCCGGCGCGATCACCGCCGGCTTCGGCTTGGGCGCCGCTTGCGGCGCCGGGCTCGGCCGCGGCTTCGGCGCCGGCTTGAGCTTGGGCGCTGGCTTGGGCCTGGGCGCCGGCTCCGGTGCCGGCTCGGCGGGGACTTGCACCGTCTCGGGCGCTTGAGATGGGGGCTCCGCCTGAGCTGCGCCGTCACCGTCCGATGCCGGCGGCAGCGCGGCGGCGGGTTCGTCCGGGCCGGGCTCGTTCGGTAGTGCGGCGGACGCGGGCCCCGCTTCGTCCTGGCCTCCCGGCTCGGCTTCACCGCCGGCGGCTTCCTCCGGCGGCAGATCCTGTGCGGGTTCCGCGGTGGTGCCTGCGTCCTGCTGCGGCAGCGGCGGGGGCGGCTCCGCCGGCGGCAGCGCCGCGCTTGGCGGGGGCGCGGCAGGCGGCGGGATTTCGACGGGCGGTGTCGCTGCGGGTTCGCTCAGCCACCAGACCAGGCCGCCCGCAATGACGGCCACCAAGGCGACCGCTGCACCGATCAGCGGCAACGGTTTGCGGGCGCTGGCGGGCTTGGCGTCCGCCAGCGCCTTCACTTCCTCGACTTTAAACTGCACCGTTTCGGCGCCCCAGGTCGTTTCCAGCCCGGTTGCGCGAGGCTGCGCCGGCTCGGGGGCGCGTTCGGTCTCCGGCCTGGCGGCGACCGACGGCCGGCGCATGATGACGGTGCGTTCCAGGTCCTCACCGCTGCCGAACGGCAGCGGTGCTCGCTCCTGCTGCGGCGCCTGCCCGCCTGACGGTGGCGCCGGTTCCGGTGACGCCGCTTCCGGCGGCGCGGCCGGTGCCTCGTGGCCGTCGTTCGGCGGAAAGCCGTGTTCGCCGGCTTCGAGCCGGCTCGCCAGACTGCTCAATCCAGCCTCCGGGTTCCAGTCGCTCTCGAGAAACATCTCGGTCAGCGGCTCCTCCGGAATCTCGCTCAGATCCTTCGGACGCCAGTCCTCGGCCTCTTCGAGGCGGGACCGCTCGCCCGTCCCGGCCTCCGTATCGCCCGGCTGGGTCGGCATGATCAACTGCGTGACATCCTCGCTGCTCTCGGGCGGCGATTCTTGCGGCATCTGCTCGGGCTCACCGATGCGCGCGCCACACCGGGTGCAGAAGGCCTTTCCTGCCTCGATCGGGGCCTGGCAGGCAGGGCAGAGACCGCCCGGCGCCTGTGCTGCGCCGCAAAGCGGGCAGTACCTGGAACCGGCCCGGATCGTCTGCTGGCAAGAACTGCAAATCATATGGCATGGCGGCGGGGGCCGCGGAAAACTGGTGCGTGGCTCTCCAGAATAGCGAAAATCCCGTCGCCGCGCTGCAATGCGGCAGCCGGCGGGCGTGCCTCCGCCGCCGCCCGGCGACCGGGCTCAGGCCGCGCTGGCGGCGGCCCGGCCGACGGATCGCAGATGCCGTCCCTTGCGCCGGTACAACATGATGGGTGCGCAGCGATCGGCGTCGTGGTAGATGCCGACGCAATCGAGGCACTGGAAGCAATCGTCGTAATCGATCGCACCGGAGGGATGGATCGCGTCATATTCGCAGTCGTGCCGGCAGCGCTGACAGGGCTGGCCGCACTCGTTGCGGCGTGGCAGCCAGTCGAGCAGACGCAGCTTGCCGCCGACCGCCATCAGCGCGCCGAGCGGGCACAGGTAGCGGCAGAAGAACTTGTAGTAGAGGCCGGCCAGCAGCAGCAGCAGCAGCGCGTAGGCCACGAACGGCCAACTGCGCTCGAAGACGACGGTGATCGAGGTCTTGAACGGCTCGACTTCCACCAGCCGCTCGGCCAGTTGCGGCGCGAGCGCGGCCAGCGCCATCAGTGCCGCCAGAATCAGATAGCGGCCGCGCGACAGCGTGCTGGCCAGCGCTGCCGGCAGCCGGCGAGGCCGCACGCCCAGCATCCGCATCGGCAGCGCCACGAACTCCTGCAGCGCGCCGAACGGGCACAGCCAGCCGCAGAAGGTACCGCGACCCCAGACGAAGAAGGTCAGCAGCGTCGCGGCGATCAGCAGCAGCGAAACCGGGTCGTAGAGAAAGCTGCCCAGCCCGGCGCCGGCATTGAGCGACTTGATCGCGCCGGTCACCTGCACGATCGACAGCTGGCCCTGCGCGTGCCAGCCGATGTAGCCCAGCGTGAAGGCCAGGAAACCCCAGCGGAAGGCCCGCAGCCGGCGCGCGTCCTCGGCGATCCAGCGCGGCCGCGCCAGCACCGTGAACAGCAGCAGCAACGCGGCGGCGATGGTCATCAGCTCGGTCTGCCTGGCCTGCCAGGCCTGCAGCCATTCGGGGGGCGGCGGAGGTGGCCGGTCGAACCACTGCTCGGGAGCCTGGTAATCGAGCGAGACGTTGCGAAAGAACAATTCGGGCTGGATGAAGCCCTTCTTGCGCAGCAGCGCGTAGTCGAGCTTGACGTGGCCGCCCGGATCGAGCCCGGAGATCGGCGGCAGCGCCAGGCTGAGCTGGCTGTTGAAGGCCGGCAGCCCTGGCGGCTGCGGCAGTCCCATGTCCAGGTCGCGCATCTCGAACGGCGTGCCGCCCTGCGCGAGCGTCAGCTTCTGCGGGTTGGTGCCGCGCACGAAGTCGCCGTCGACCAGCGACTCCCGCCCGGCGGTGGCCACCCAGAACGCGTGCTGGCCGGCATCGAGCCGGTCCTTCAGCTTGCCGAAGCCGGCATCGCCCAGCAGCACGCGCCCGATGCTGGGTGCGTTCAAGTAGGCGAACCACAGCTCCAGGAAGGTGTCTCCCGGATCGCGCGCCGCTTCGGCGTCGTCGCCGGCGACCTCGCTGCCGGCATAGAGGGCCTCGACGTCGGCGTTGGACAGGCGCAGGTGGCCGATCGCGCCCATCGCCACCAATTGGTCGAAGGATTTCGCCTCGAACAGGTCTGTCTTCACGGTGGCCGGCGGGCCGCTCGCGTCGGCGCCGGCGAAACCGAGCTTGGCGCGTGCCACCGCCAGGGCGCTGGTCAGCACGGTCTGGTTGATGATCCGGATCGAGGCGGTGGCCTTGGTGACGCCGTCCAGCACGACCCGGCGTCCATCGCGCGTCGCGCCGGTGCCGCCGTACTTGGAGCTGACCGTGATCGGCGAGGACAGGCTGATGCCCTGGTACTGCCTCAGGAAGACCTTCAGCGGATCTTCGCCGAGCCCGCCGAGGAACACCGGTTCGTGCTGGCGCAGCAGCGCCACGTCGAGGAATACGCCTTCGGCGTCGACCGCCACCAGCATGTTGATCGGCGTCCCCTCGAAACCGGGGATCGGCGCCAGATCGATCGATTCGAAGGCATAGCCGATGGGACCGTCGTCCGGCCGCAGCTCGCTCGTGATCGGCCAGGCCTGGATGTCCTGCAGCTTGTCGCCGACCCTCAGCGGCGGAGGAAAGTACTTGGCCACGTCCTCGCGCGCGAGGTCGCCCGCCCAGCCCGTCAGCATGCAGCAGAGCAGCAGGACGGCGCCAAGCCAGCGCACCAGCGCCCCCGTCATGCCTCGATCAGGCCGGAGCGAACTGCGATCAGCGCCAGTTCCGCCGAATTGGACGCGTTCAGCTTCTTCTTGATGTTGTAGAGGTGGGTGCCGACCGTGCTCGGCGACAGGTGCAGGTCGTCGGCCACCTGGTTGACCGAGCGTCCGCGCGCGAGCTGCAGGAAGACGGCGAATTCCTTGTCGGTCAAGGCCTCGGCCGGATCGCTGCTGTCGCCGTAGCGGGCCAGCGCCAGCCGCGGCGCCAGGTCGGCGTCCAGGTAGCGCTCGCCGCGCGCGACCCGCGTCACCGCCAGCACCATTTCCTGCGGATCGGCCCGCTTCGACAGGTAACCGGTGGCGCCGAGCTTCAGCGCCCGGGACGGGATCTGCAGGTCGTCGTGGGCCGACAGCATCAGCACGCGGGCCTGGTCGTCGTGGGCCCGGATCCGCTCCAGCGCGCCGAGGCCGCCGATGCCGGGCATCGTGACGTCCATCACCGCCGCATCGGGCTGCCGCCGGTCGTAAGCCTGCACTGCTTCCTCGCCGCTCGACGCTTCCGCCACGACGCTGGCGCCCGCACCCTCGAGCAGCATGCGAAAGCCCATCCTGACGACCGAGTGGTCGTCGGCGAGCAGCAGCTTGACGCCGGCCAGCGGCTGGGCAGTCATGACTTGTCTCCTTGATCGTGGTGGGACGCATCGCGCGCCGCCAGCCCGGCCGCGCTGCCGCGCTTGGGCAGCGGCAGCAGCGCGATGACCATCGCGCCGCCGTCGGGGCTTTCCTCCAGGCCGAGCCGGCCACCCAGCGCCTGCACGCGTTCGCGCATGCCGGTCAGGCCGAAGCGGTTGGCGGCGGTGTCGGGGCCGAAACCGCGGCCGTCGTCGCTGATCGTCAGCGTGAGTTCCTTTTCGTTGCAGTGCGCGCGGACGCGTACGCGCGCGGCATTGGAATGGCGGGCGACGTTGGTCAGGCTTTCCTGCAGGATGCGCAGCACCGACAGGCAGAAATCCTCCGGTAGCGATTTCGGCTCGGTGACGATGCTCTGTTCCAGTTCGAACTCGGGATAGAGGCCCGACCAGTGGTCGCAGTATTCGACCAGTGCGGCCGCCAGCCGGCCGCGCGGCAGCGGTTCGGGCCGGCGCAGCCGGGCCAGGATGTGGCGCACGCCGTCCTGCATCTGGCTGGTCATCGCGAGGATCGCCTGCGCGCTGCCATGCACGCCGGGCTGCTCGCCGCTGCGCTGCACGATCGCACCGGCCATCGCGCGTACGGCGGTGACGCTCTGGCCGATCTCGTCGTGCAGTTCGCGTGCGATCTGCCGCCGCTCTTCCTCGAGGCGCGCCTGCAGCGCCTGGTTGAAGGCCTGGTCCTCCTCCAGACGGGCGTTGCGGCGCAGGCTCGAATCGAGTTCGTCGGCCATGCGGTTGTAGCGCTCGGCCAGGCGATCGAGTTCGGCCACGCCGTGGCTCGGCAGGCGCACGTCGAAGCGCCCGTCGGCGGTCTGCTCGAGCGCGGCCTCGAGCGCCGCCAGCGGCCCCAGCGTGCGGTTGATGGCCTGCCTGACGACCAGGCCGAGCAGCACCAGCAGCGCCAGCGCCCAGCCGCTGACCTGGCTCAGGTGGTCCCAGGCGTCCAGCGTGGAACGGGAGGCGTCGGGAATCAGGATCAGGCGCAGGCCGTCCACGTCGTGGACCGTCGGTTCGAAGTGCGGCATCACCAGCGCCGCGAACCAAGCCGGCGCGTCGCGCCCCAGCTTGTAGGTGGAGCCCGGCGAGCGGTAGCGCAGATGACCTTCGCCGTCGCGCACTTCGAGGCTGTTGGCGCGCACGCGTCCGACCGCGGCCAGTTGCTCGACCAGTTGCGCGGTGTCGCCGCGCAGCCTGGCTTCGTCGGCCAGCACGCTCATCCACTGGTCGGCCACCCGCGTGGCGGCCGTCACTTCCTCGTGGATCGCCTCGCGCGTCGTGTAGCCCCACCACAGGCCGGCCAGCAGCAGGATCAGCGCGGCGGCGCCGGTGACCAGCAGGCCGATCCGGTCGTGCAGCCGATGGACCACCCGTTTCAACATCTATCCTCCCCAGCGATAGCGCGCCGGCCGACGAAGGCGGCGCGAGGAGTGCCCGGGGCGACGAACTGCTCGTCGCGCCACGCGTTGCCGTCGGTCGGGGACGCGCCGGCCGCGTCGAACGGATTCGAGGCCAGTGCGCCGGCCGTCGCGTGCTCGTGATCGAACAGATTATCGACGCGGCTGCACAGGGTCCAGCCGCCCATCGCGTACACGGCGTCCACGTTGACCCGCGCGTGGCCGTCCGCCTTGCCGCTGTCGCCGGCTTCCCGCGGTGCGTCGGCCGGCACCCGTCCGTTCGGTGCGCCGATGCCGGGCAGACGCGTCGGGGGCGGCGGTGTGCGCTGACGTCTCGTCTCGTTGTTGATCATCTTCCTCGCCTTGGAGCAGAACTCATGCCTAGCCGGCGCGCAGCTTGTAGCGCACCGGTACCGTGATCTCCAGGTCCTGCTCGTCGAAGCCGTGCGGCGGCTTCGGCAGCGGTTCGCTCTGCTGCACCAGCTCCACCGCGTGCTTGTCCAGCACCTCGTGTCCACTGGAGCGGAGGATCTGCACCGACGCCAGGCCGCCGGTGGGGGCGATGGTCAGCCGCAGCAGCACTTCGCCCTCCCAGCCGCGCATCGCGGCCAGGCGCGGGTAGTTCTGCCGGCTTGCGAAGCGGCGCGAGAGTTCATCGCCGTAGCGTTGCAGCAGCCGCGGGTCCGGCGCAGGCGGCGGTGGCGGGGCCGGTTCGGGGGCCGCTGTCGGTGCGGGGACGATGCGCCTCGGCGCGGGCTCGGGCTCGGGCGGCGCCGTCGGTATGACCGGCTCGGGCGGCGGAAGGGGCTGGGCCACCGGTTTCGGTCGGGGCTTCGGTTTCGGTACGGGCCTCGGCTTCGGTTTGGGTTTCGGTTTCGGTTTTGGTTTGGGCGGTGGCGCTGGTGGCGGCGGAGGAGGGGGCGCCTCGACTACCGGCGGTGGCGGGGTCGGCTCGGGCGGCGGTGGCGGGGCCGGCTCGGGCGGCGTTGGCGGCGCCGGCGGTGCGACCATGAAGACCTGCATTACCGGCAGCGGCGGCAGCGGAGCCTGGCTCAGGTTCGGCAGCGCGGCGAACAGCAGCGCATGCAGCAGCAGCGAGGCCGGCAGCGCCCAGCGCGTGAGGCGCGCAGACGCAGGGTCGGGCATGAACGAGTAGGGCTGCAGCGGGGCCGACGGCACTGGGTGGGAGCGGACTCGGTAGCGGGAAAGGCCGATGCTCGCGCAAGTGGCGTGCCAGAGGAAGCCCACGAGATCCCGCTGGCGACGAAAATTTCGTGACCGCGGCCGCCTGATACCCGAGTCGCGAGCCTTTTGTGCCAATACGGAGCAGGTGGCAAGTTTCGGAACAGGTGCCCCGATCAACAGACGCGAACCCCTCCCTTCATCCGGCGCGCCTCGTACAGACGGCCCCGTATGGCCGGAATGTCGAACAGCGACGGGCGATTTCAGCCGATTCGGCGGCCTCGTCGGGCGCTCCTCGCGGGCGCAGGCGACGAACGTCGGGGACCGGCTCCATTTGGCATGTCCCTTGCGGAACCGCGGTGGCGCTTCCGGATGGCCTCGCACCGGGCCGACGGGGCCGCACCGAAAATAATGAGGAGGTATTTTGATGAAAGACTGGAGCAAGATTCGCTCGCCGCGTGGCTTTGCGATCGGCGTCATCGCCGCATCGGTCATGGTCTGGGGCAGTGCCGGCGCGGGCGTGACCGATGCCGACATCGTGAACGACGCCAAGACCACCGGCGACGTGGTGTCCTTCGGCATGGGCACCCAGGGCCAGCGCTACAGCACGCTGGACAAGATCAACACGTCGACCGTCGGCAATCTGGTGCCGGCCTGGACGATGTCCTTCGGCGGCGAGAAGCAGCGCGGCCAGGAATCCCAGCCGCTGGTGCATGACGGTCGCCTGTTCGTGACCGCCTCCTACAGCCGGCTGTTCGCCTTCGACGCCAAGACCGGCAAGAAGCTCTGGAAGTACGAGCACCGCCTGCCGGACGGCATCATGCCGTGCTGCGACGTGATCAACCGCGGTGCCGCGCTGTACGACAACCTGGTCATCTTCGGCACGCTGGACGCCCAGTTGCTGGCCTTCGACGTCAAGACCGGCAAGCGCGTGTGGCGTGAGAAGGTCGATGACTATCACGCCGGCTACTCGATGTCGGCCGCGCCGATCGTCGTCAAGGGCATGGTCATCACCGGCGTGTCCGGCGGCGAATTCGGCGTCATCGGCCGCCTCGAGGCGCGCGACGCGAAGACCGGCAAGCTGAAGTGGATCCGGCCGACCGTCGAAGGCCACATGGGCTACACCTTCGACGCTGCAGGCAACAAGAAGGAAAACGGCATCTCCGGCACCAAGAATGCCTCCTGGCCGGGCGACCTGTGGCAGACCGGCGGTGCGGCCACCTGGAACGGCGCGACCTACGATCCGGAAACCAACCTGATCTACGTCGGCACCGGCAACCCGGCGCCGTGGAACAGCTGGAACCGTCCGGGCGACAACCTGTTCTCGTCCTCGACCGTCGCGATCAACCCCGATACCGGCAAGATCGTCTGGCATTACCAGAACACCCCGCACGACGGCTGGGATTTCGACGGTGTGAACGAGTTCGTGTCGTTCGACTACAAGGATCCGAAGACCGGCAAGGTCATCAAGGCAGGCGGCAAGGCCGACCGGAACGGTTTCTTCTTCGTCAACGACCGCACCAACGGCAAGCTGCTGAACGCCTTCCCGTTCGTCAACAAGATCACCTGGGCCGAGAAGATCGATGTCGCCACCGGCCGCCCGGTCTACAACGACGCGAACCGTCCGGGCAATCCGGCCAAGTCCGCCGACGGTAAGAAGGGCGAGGTGGTGTTCGCCGCACCGTCCTTCCTGGGTGGCAAGAACCAGATGCAGATGGCCTACAACCCGACCACCGGCCTGTTCTACGTGCCGGCCAACGAGTGGGGCATGGACATCTGGAACGAGCCGGTGTCGTACAAGAAAGGCGCGGCCTATCTCGGCGCGGGCTTCACGATCAAGGCGCTGCATGACGACTACATCGGTTCTCTGCGCGCAATCGATCCGGTCAAGGGCGAGATCGTGTGGGAGCAGAAGAACTACGCTCCGTTGTGGGGCGGTGTTCTGACCACCGCCGGCGGGCTGACCTTCTACGGTACGCCGGAAGGCTTCTTCAAGGCCCTCGACGCCAAGAGCGGCAAGGAGCTGTGGAGCTTCCAGGTCGGTACCGGCATCGTCGCGCCGCCGATCACCTGGGAACAGGACGGCGAGCAGTACATCGCCGTGACGGCCGGCTGGGGTGGCGCCGTGCCGCTGTGGGGTGGCGACGTCGCGAAGCGCGTGAACTACCTCGAGCAAGGCGGTTCGGTCTGGGTCTTCAAGCTGCACAAGTCTTGATCGGCCCGTTGCCCTGCTCGGCAGGGTGAAAGTTACGGCACGGCCGCCGAGGCGGTCGTGCCGTTTCCGTTTCAGAACGCAACAGCGGATGTCGATCGGGAACAATCAGGTTCCGGGGATGGAGCGAGCCCGGTATCCTCGGCATCGGCCGCGGGGCGCCCGCCCGCACCGCCGGGAATGCTTCCCGCAGAGTGCTGTTCAGGTGGCATGGCTGTTGCAGCATTCAAACAATCTGTCCTCGATGGAGCAGTGTGTGGACCTTCGAAGAACGCTCGCGACCCGCGTCCGCATCTACGGCCTCGAGCCAGAGCGACGGCAGCAGGCTCGCCGCGCTCGACCGCCTGGTCAAGAACTGCCAGCCGGAGGATATGCGGGCCGACATCGGCGCCGTCGCGGCAGGCCGCTCGAACGCCCGACGCCGAGCGCGTTCGAAGTGCTTCGGCCGGCGGCGAAGTGCCGGAAACGGTCGTGGCCCGCATGTATCCGAGTCCGCAGACCATTCCCAATCACCGCTCGGCGATTCGTCGCGAGCTCGGTGGCGAGAACGATTTCATGCTCACGCAACGGGCCGTCCGAGATGGCCTGGTGCAGCTGGATGCTCCAGGGCGGGCCGCCGCTTGAGCCTGGTTTTACACGACTATCCAAACAGGAGGATTAGAATGAAAGTCATTCCCCAAATCATCGTCGCCGCACTCGGCCTTGCCGTGGCCGGCCTCGCCGTCGCCGGCAACGAAGGCGATGAACACATGCGCAAGCTGGCCGCCACGTCCGGCTGCCTGACCTGCCATTCGGTCGAGTCCGGCAAGCCGGGCCCGAAAGGCATGGATCCGATCGGCCCGGCCTGGCAAGACGTGGCCAAGCAGTACCACGGCAAGCCCGGTGCGCAGGACTTCCTGACCCGTGTCGTACTGGAGGGCTCAAGCCCCTACAGCAGCCACTGGAAGGGCAAGGTCAGCGGCCTGGCGATGCCGCCCAACGCTTCGGCGATCAAGGAAACCGACGCCCGCCTGCTGGTGAGCTGGATCCTGTCGCTGGCCCAATGAGGCGCTGAACCGCAGGGGCGTCGCTGCGGCGGTGCCCCTGCGGAACGCGGCGAGCGTTCGCCGCAGGCGGTACAGGTGCTCCCGGCTCTGCCGGGCGCCTGCGAGTGCCCTCGGACGTCCGCCCCGGCGGGTGCCCTCGCCGGCGCGCGGGCAGGTATCCGCGCCTGCCGCGATACCCCGACCAAGGCGGCAGGCCGCGTTCCTGCGGCGGGCGTCGAGGTGCTCGCCCGGCCGGAGTTCGGCCCCGCTTCACCCCTTCCCGCTTTCCCCCCACATACTGTGCGCCCATCGCCCGACCGCGGCGGCTCCACGGCGCGGCGAGTGGAGGCATGCCCGCGCATGGCATGTCGGAAACCCACTCGCGATGCCATTGAGTACGCATCCCGGACGATGCCGCCTGATTGACGGGCGACGAACCCCTTCCTTGCAATTTGGCACGCTGCCGCGCGCATCGGAATTGAAATGGAATGGTTTCGTGCTACTACTGAACAAGACCTCGAACAACAACGGGCGTTGCCGCTTGGCCCGGATCGCAGCGATCCGGCTACGGCAATCGCCGACATCAGGTACGTTCGCCGCGCAGCGGATGATCCAGCGACGGCGGACGGCCCCCGGTAGGGACGACGGCCAGGTGCAGCGGGGCTTGCCGGGGGCATGACATGGGTACCCCACCCGGGAGGCTTCAAGATGCGCGCAATGCCTTTGTTCCGTCTGCTGGCGGTCGTCGCGACCGCCTTGTTTTCGATTGTTCCGCAGGCGCAGCAGGCCGGCGCGGCGCCCGACTGGGTGCGCGAGAAAGGCATGCCGCGGGTGGCCGGCCAGCCGGTCGTGCATGAGCAGGACATCCCGTACTTCGAAGCCTGCGCCCGCGAGGGGCTGAGCGATTCGGAGTGTGCCGGCCGGCTGATCTGGTTCAAGGCCACGGCCGGCAACGAGCGCTTCCACACCTACGTCTTCCAGCAGCGCATCGGCGTGATGATCGACTGGTATCGCGTGCTGCGTTCCGACCAGCGCGACGACCGCTTTGCCGCCTGGGGCGCGATCAACGATCCGAGCTGCTGCACACCGGGTTCGCCGGGCTGCCCGGCCAAGAGCCTGGACGAGACCTACGGGCTGGACTGGTGTCCGGGCGACGAGGAGTTGCTGAAGTACGTCGGCAAGGACGGCTACCGGGACCCGTCCTGCGACTTCCGCGATGCGCCGCTGGCGGAAGGCGACGTGCATGGACCGCAGGACCAGCGCCAGTCGGCCTGCGACCTCAGGTTCGGCACCTCCACCGGTGCGCTCGGCATCCGCAAGTTTCCCAATCCGCGTTTCGATCCCGACCGCTGGGTCGAATTGAACGGGCAGCTGGGCCGCTGGGAGGGTTACACCCGCCGCCTGGCGGCCGCCGGCGGAGCGCAGGAGGCCGCCAAGAGCCGGCTGTGGGACGGTTCGATCGAACCGCCGTTCCTGATCGGCACGTCCTGCGGCTCCTGCCACATCGCCTTCGATCCGCTCAATCCGCCGGCCGATCCGGCGCATCCGCGCTGGGACAACCTCAAGGGCCTGATCGGCAACCAGTACACGCGCATTTCCGAGATCATGGTCTCGGGCATGCCCAGCAACACGCTGGAATGGCAGATGTTCGCCCACGCCCGTCCCGGTTCCACGGACACCTCCGCGATCCCCAACGACCAGGTGAACAACCCCGGCACCATCAACGCGTTGATCAACATCCCGCGCCGGCCGGTGTTCGACGGCGAGTCGGTGCTGAGGTGGCGCAAGGCGGCGAGCTGCGAGGGGCAGGACGCGCACGACTGCTGGTGCGAGCCGGGGCGGCAGGGCAAGTGCTGGGCCAAGAGCCTGCAGAAGGAGACCGTGCACCACATCCTGAAAGGCGGCGAGGATTCGATCGGTGCGCTGCAGGCCATCCAGCGCGTCTACTTCAACATCGGCTCCTGTTCCGAGCAGTGCTGGGTCAATCACCTGAGCGACCTGCGGGTGCTCGACCCGCAGCAGCGCGGTTTCGGCCAGACTCCGTTCGACATCGGCCAGTGCCGCCGCGACTGCCCGAACTTCCGCGCCATCGAGGACCGGCTGGAGAACGTCCTGGCCTTCTTCATGTCGGCCGAGGCGCACAGCACCGAACTGCGCCAGGCGAGGGAGAACCGGCTCAAGTCCTTCAACGATCGCGCGGTCTACAGCGAGGCCGACCTGATCGACGACCTGGAGCGGGAATTCGGCGACGGGGCCGTCGCGCGCGGCGCCGAGGTGTTCGCCGCCAACTGCGCCCGCTGCCATTCCAGCCAGCCGGCGGCCGTCGCCGGCCAGTTCGCCAACCTCGACTTCTACGCGACCGACGAAGCCAGCGGCCTGCGCGCCGACTGGCTCGGCAACGACCGGCCGACGCCGGTGTCGGAAGTCGGCACGTTCCGCTGCCGGGCGCTGCACTCCAACCACATGAGCGGTCGTATCTGGGAGCAATTCGGTTCGGAGACACTGCGCGCCCAGCCACCCGACCCGAACATCGCCGAGCCGGCCGACGGCGGCCGCAGCTACTACCGCAACATCTCGCTGCTGAACCTGTGGGCCCACGCCCCGTTCATGCACAACAACGCGATCGGGCCCGAGATCTGCGGCAAGCCGAAGAATGCCGTCAACGATTTCTACGCCATGCGGCCGCGCTACGTGGACGACAGCAACATCCGCCTGCTGCCGCCGGACAAGCAGCCCGGCTGCATGGCCTACGACCCCGGCGTCGAGGGGCGCTTCGAGCTCTACAAGCGTTCGATGGCGGCGCTGCTGAACCCGGAACAGCGCATCCCGAAGGTCACGCTGCTGAACGAGGCGGTCACGCTGCGGATCGGCCCGCGGCTGTGGGACGGCACCGACAAGGAGACGCTGCTCGGCTTCCAGCTGACGATTCCGGCCCGCATCAACGGCCGCGGCGTGACCGCCGGCACGCTCGGCAATTTCCAGCACAAGGACTTCGTGGTGGACCTGGTGCAGGCCAAGTTCGAGCCCAAGGTCGTCGAAGAGCGACTGGTGAAACGGCTCGGGCGCGAGCAGGGCGAGCGGGTGCTGGGCGAACTGAAGGACATCGGCAAGGAGGTGCGTGATTCGCCCAATGGCCTGATCGAGGCGCTGAAGAAGCGCCCGAACTTGGTCAAGCAGGTCTACAGCAGCTGCTTTGCCGAGATCGAGAACGCCGGCCATCGCTTCGGCGAGGATCTGCCGGATGCCGACAAGAAGGCGCTGACCGCCTTCCTGGCCACCATGTGAGCGAGGGGAAACGAGATGAACGCCAAGCAGATCGCATCCGTGCTGGTGGTCGGCCTGTTGCTCGTCGCCTGCGGCCAGGAGGAGCGCAAGAAGAAGGAGTTCGAGATCAGCTTCCCGTTCGCGCCCTACGGCGAGGTGCACTCGGCCAAGCCCGATTTCGCCGCGGTCGAGCACGACTACCCGCTGTCGATCGACGACCTGTACAAGATCACGCCGGAAGTCTTGTCGCTGCTCGAGCAGGAGCAGGTGGACCAGATCTACGCCCGCCTGTCCGCCGGCCCGATCCCACAGGGGCCGTACGAAGGTGACCTGTTCTTCCCGAAAGGCGTCAGCGGCAAGCTGCGGCTGTCGGAGATCGTCGGCGGCGGGCTGAAGGGCCTGCTGGTCAACGTGGCCGGCAAGAAGCTCGACGCGATCGGCGAGATCCTCTGGAAGGGCAAGGTCTTCTATCGCGACGAGCGCCTGCTGCGCAATCGCATCGAGGACCTCGCCGCGCTGAAGAAGGTCGGCCTGGTGGAGGATGGCGGCGGCAATCCGCTGCAGAAGATCGAGGTGCACGGCAAGGACCAGTGGCTGCTGTTCCCGGCCCGGCTGTACTGCGGCCAGAGCCTGCTCGACGGGCGGCGCGAGTCGATCATCATCGACTACGCCTTCACCGACCAGTTGCCCGGCTACCGGCGCATGCCCGACATGATGGCCGGCCGCGACGGCTTCGCGATCCGCGACGAAATTCGCATGGTTCGGCCCGGCTTCTACCTCGGCCGGGCCTACATGGACCGCGCCTTCGTCGTGAACTTCGTGCTCTGGAACGACGAGGTGGCGAAGGCGGCCGAAGCCGATTTCCGCCGCAGCGGCGAGGTGCAGGAGGACTGCTGGGGCGGGACCCAGCTGCGGCGGCTGCAGGTGGCGGAACAGTAGGACGCAGGGCGACCGTGATCGCGAATCGGGCGGTGCGCATGCTGATCCACGCACTGGTCTGCGCCGGCATGGCCGGCGCCTCGGCGGCAACGTCGCAGCCGGCGCCGTCGCTGTTTCGCTCGCTGCTCGGGCCGAGCCAGCAGGTGCCGTTTCCTCTGCCGAGCCTGCTTTCGCTGATCGGCAGCAGGCTGGCGGCCGACAGTGCCCGCTTCGACGGCCTGCCGCTGGTGCTGATCCCGCTCGGACGCTCGCTGCAGCGCCACGCCGCCGGCGTCGATGGCTACTTCCGCTACCCCCGGGTGGTGGTCGCCGTCACCGGCGAGCCGCGCGACACCGCCGCGCCGCTGCTGCGCGACCGCCTCTACCTGGGCTACCACGAGAAGGCCGGCGTGCTCGAAGTGATCAGCTACAACCCCGGCCTGGGGCGTTTCGAGTTCGAGCTGGTGGACGACTACCGGGCCGGCGGTTCGCCCCGGCTGCGGGCCGGCAATCGTTCCCTGTGCCTGGCCTGCCACCAGAACGCCGCGCCAATGTTCGCCCGCCAGAGCTGGGACGAGACCAGCGCCAGCCGCAGCATTGCCGGCCTGCTGGCATTGACCGGGCGCGACTATTACGGCCTCTCCTGGCGCCGCGGCGTGGACGTGGCGGAAGCCATCGACGACGCCACCCACCGGGCCAACCTGTTGTCGGTCGCGCAGCGCGTCTGGCAGCAGGGCTGCGGTGGCGGCGCGGCGGGCAGGGCGTGCCGCGCACGGCTGTGGTGGCTGGCGCTGCAGAGCCGCCTGAGCGGTTGGGCGCCGGCCGACGACGAGCTCCGCCAGCCGGCCCTGTCGCCGCTGCGCGATGCCTGGCTGCGGCACTGGCCGGAGGGGATCGAAGTGCCGAACCCGGACATCCCGAACCGGCTGCCGTTCGCCTCTCTGGCGCCGGGAGCCCTGACGGATCTCGATACCCGGGCGCTGCGCCGGGCCGCCGACGTGAGCGAAGCCTTCGACCCGCTGGCGCTGCGCGAGCCGCTGGCCCGCTGGCGGCTCGACGAGCCCGGTGCGCTGGCACGGGTGGTGGACGCGCTGGCCGGCTTCGTTTCGCCGGTCGAGCTGGACGCGCTGGCAGCCGCTTCGCGGCGCGCCGACGGCGGGCGGCAGCGCGACATGCTGCTGGACTGCCGCTGGCGCGAGCGGGCGCAGAGCAGCGAGCTGCGCTGCGCGGGTGGCGGTGGCGTGCAGGCCTTCGGCCGGCTGTCCGGCCGGCGGCTGCGCATCGACCGGCTGGTGCTGGCGGCCGGCCGGGTGCGCTACGGCCTCGAATTCGAGGGTCGCGACCGGCATTTCGACGGCCACGGCGCCGTCGCGCGAGACTTCGACGGATCGGCGCTGGTCGGCATCGAACGCGCAGGCGAGCAATTGCGACTGCTGTGGTTGGACGACCTGGCGCCGCTGCGCGAGGCGGTGGCCGAGGCGGCCCGCGGCGACGGTGACGACGGCGGCTTCGGCGACGGGCCACTCGAGCGGCGGCGATTGCTGGCGCCGTTGCTGGCCCGTTTCGGCCTGCCGGCACCGCCCGAGCCGGTCGCGCTGCCGGCGCTGGCCGGCCACGCTGCGGGCGTGGTGCCGAGCGAGCCGGCGGAGGACGGGCTATTGCCCTTCTACCGCCATTGCGCGGCCTGCCATGAAAGCGGCGATGCCTTTCCGCCCGACTTCCTCGGCGGCAGCCGCGAGCGCGTCTCGCAGCGCGTCGAGGCCTGTGCACCGCGCATGCTGCGGCGCCTGGCGATGTGGCAAGTCGCGGCCGGCCGACGCGGCAAGACTCCGATGCCGCCGCCGGCCAGCGTGCAGGCGGCGGGCTTTGCGGCTTCGGAGGATCTCGTGCGCATGCGCGATTTCCTCGAGGCACGGCTGCGGGCGGTCGGCCAGGCGCCGGAGCGGATCGCCGCGATGGACTATGCCGATCTGCCGGCATGTGCGCAGTATTGATCGACGAGGCGTGCGATGGCGAACGACGACGATTCCGCTCCGATCACCTCAGGCTGGGGACGCCAGTTGCTGCGCCTGCTGCTGTGGGCGCCGTGGTTGCTGGCGCTGGCCGCCACGGTGTATGCGATCGGCCGCTTCACGGCCGACGAGCCGGTCGGCTATCGCGAGGCCGCCGAGCACTTCAAGTACGGCTCCACCGGCGGCGAACGCGAGTCGGGCTTTCCGTACTGGATCTGGAAGGCGCTGCCCGAGGTCTGTCCGGAGTTCCTGCCGGGCGAGGGCTACGCCTCGCTGGGGATGATCTTCGAGCCCGGCAAGGATCTGCCGGTAGGCGTCTCGAAGCGCTTCAACCTGGGCATCGACCGGGTCTTCCTGAATTGCGCGGTGTGCCACACCAGCACCGTGCGCGACGCGCCCGACGCGGCACCGCGGCTGGTGCTGGGCATGCCGGCGCAGCGCTTCGACATCCGCGCCTTCGAGAGCTTCTTCTTCAACTGTGCGGCGAGCGCCAAGTTCCGCGCCGAGTACATCGTGCCGCAGATCGAGGCGATCGCCGGCCGGCTGTCGCCGCTCGACCGGATGGTGGTCTATCCGGTCGCGATCGGGCTGATGCGCGAGCGCCTGCTGATGCTGAAGGAGCGCTTCGACTTCGTCTTCGAGCAGCCGGAATGGGGCCCCGGGCGGGTCGATACCTTCAATTCCGCCAAGGTCTTGTTCAACTTCCCGATGCACCAGCTGCCGGCCAGGGAGCTGCTGGGCGCCTCGGACTTCCCGTCGATCTGGCTGCAGGGGCCGCGCATGCTGCGCGACGACGGCCAGCGCATGGAACTGCACTGGGACGGCAACAATACCCATACCGAGGAGCGCAACAAGAGCGCCGCCTTCGGCACCGGCACGACGCCGCCGACGATCGAGCTGGGGGCGATCCGGCGGGTCGAGGAGTGGCTGCTGGGCCTGCCGCCGCCGGACTGGCCGTATCACGTCGACCTGGCGCAGGCGAAACGCGGCAAGACGCTCTACGGCGAGTATTGCGCCGGCTGTCACGGCCGCAACGGGCGCGACTTCAGCGGCCCGCAGGTGGGGCACGTGACGCCGATCGCCGACATCGGCACCGACCGCTCGCGGCTCGATTCCTACACCTACGACCTGGCGGTCAACCAGGCCACGCTGTATGCCGGTTATCCGCACCGCTTCCGCCACTTCAGGAAGACCTTCGGCTATGCCAACATGCCGCTCGACGGCGTCTGGCTGCGCGCGCCCTATCTGCACAACGGTTCGGTGCCGAGCTTGCGCGACCTGCTCGAACCGGCCGCCGCGCGGCCACGGACCTTCTATCGCGGCAACGACGTCTATGACCGCCAGCGGGTCGGCTTCGTCTCCGACCGGGCCGCCGAGGGTGGCCGCAGCTTCTTCTTGTTCGACACGCGCCTGCCGGGCAATGGCAACCAGGGCCACGAGGGCCACGCCTACGGCACCGAGCTGCCGCCGCGGGACAAGGATGCGCTGGTCGAATACCTGAAGACGTTCTGAGCCGGACGAGGAGCTCCCGATGACTGACGCCGCCTGTTCCGCCCGTTGCCGCAGATGGCTCGTCGCCGCCGGCGTGGTCGTGATCCTCGCCGCCGCGGCGGGCATCTACGGCTGGTACAAGTTCTTTCGCGAGGTGCCGCAGCCGAGCTGGATCACGTCCGATCCGGAGATGCGCTTCAAGTACGGCTCGATCGGCGCCGAGAACGACGCCGGCATCCCGTACTGGATCTTCTACGTGCTGCCGCGCATGTTCCCGGAGAAGCTGCCCGGGCCGGGCGGCTACGCGGCCTTCGGCGTGGCCTGGGAGGAGGGCATGGAGCTGCCGATCGGTTTCACCAAGAAGACCATCGGCTTTGCGCGCGTCGCCAACACCTGTGCGGTGTGCCATACCGGCAGCTACCGCGTCAGCGAGGATTCGAAGCCGGTGTTCGTACCGCTGGCGCCGAACCACACGCTGAACCTGGCGGCCTTCTTCCGCTTCCTGATCGACTGCGCGCGGGATCCGCGCTTCAACCCGGACAACCTGATGCGCGAGATCAACCTGGTCACCGGCCTGTCCCTGGCCGACCGGCTGATCTACCGCTACCTGCTGATCCCGATCACCAAGAAGCGCCTGCTCGAACGCGAGGACCAGTTCGCCTGGCTGTACCACCCGGGTTTCCCCGACTGGGGCCGTGGCCGCGATGACGCGATGAACCTGACCAAGTACTTCATGATCCGCTGGCCGATGGACGACAGCTTCGGACCGACCGACATGCCGTCTTTGTGGAACCTGGGCAAGTACAAGCCCGAGCGCGGCATGCGGATGAACTTCGCCGGCGACAGCCACGACGCCTATTCGGTACTGATCGATTCGGCGCTCGGCCTGCTCGGCGCGGCGCCGAAGGACAAGGACGAATTCCTCGGCCACATCGACTGGATGCTCGAGTATTTCAAGGCCCGCCGGGCGCCGCCCTATCCGTTCGCGATCGAGCGCACGCTGGCCGAGCGGGGACGGCGGGTGTTCGTCGCCGAGTGCGCGTCGTGCCACGAGAGCGAGCGCACCGGTACCGTCGTGCCGGTCGAGGAGGTCGGCACCAGCCGGGCCCGCATGGACACCTGGAACGAGCGTGCCGCGCGCGAGGCCAACGCGGTGGTCGAGCAGATGGGCATAGAGCGCAAGGGCCTGGTGGAGGAACCGCTACGGGGCTACGTGGCGGCCTTCCTGGACGGCATCTGGATCCGCGCACCCTACCTGCACAACGGCTCGGTGCCGACGCTGCGCGATCTGCTCGAGCCGGCCGCGGCCCGTCCGGTGACCTTTTGGCGGGGCTACAACGTCTACGACCCGGCCCGGGTCGGCTTCGTCGCCGCTGGCGCCGAGGCCGAGCGCATCGGCACGCTGCACGACACGCGCGCGCTCGGCGGCTCCAACCGCGGCCACGAGTACGGCACGGCGCTGCCGGACGGGGACAAGGCGGCGCTGGTGGAATACCTGAAGACGCGGTAGGCGAAGACACGCCGACCCGGCTGCGCGCGGACCGCGCTGCATTCGGGGCTGCTGCCCGCGCAAGCCCGCGGCTTCTATCGCGGCCCGGTCAATCGCGCCAGCACCTTGCCCAGATGGTTGAAATCAAAGGGCTTGCTGATGTAGTCGTCCATGCCGGCGGCGATGCAGGCTTCGATTTCGCCCCGCACCGCGTTGGCGGTCAGCGCGATGATCGGCGTGTGCTCCCGGCCTTCCTGCGACTCCACGCGTCGCCAGTTGCGCGTCGCCTCGAGACCGTCCATCCGTGGCATCTGGCAATCCATCAGCACCGCGGCGTAGCGATGCTCGCGCAGGCAGGCAAGCGCCTGCAGTCCATCCTGGGCTTCTTCGTACTTGTAGCCCAGGTGCTGCAACGCGCTGGCGGCGACCAGCCTGTTGGTCCCGTTGTCCTCGACGATCAGCACCGGCAGCGCGACGCCGGCGCCCCGCGGGGCGGCCTCGCTCACCGCTGCCCGCGCTTCCACGGCGGGCGCATCGAGGCAAGGGGACAGCGGCAGCGTCACTGCAAAGCAGGCTCCGCCGCGGTACGACTGATCGAGCGCGAGATCGCCGCCCATCAGGCGCGCCAGCCGGCGCGAAATGGCGAGGCCCAGACCGACGCCGCCCTGGGGGCGGGTGCTCGAGCCGTCCAATTGCTGGAAGAGCTCGAAGATCCGCTCGGCGTCGGTGGCAGGAATGCCGGGACCGGTGTCGCGCACCTGGAACCGGAGCATGGCCTCCGGCGCGCCTGGATGCTGCACGTCCACAAGGACCTGGACCAGCCCGCTGGGACAGTACTTGATCGCGTTGGTGAGCAGATTGCTGAGCACCTGGCGTACCCGGAGCGGATCGCCGGCAACCCACTCGGGCACGTTCCGGTCCACCGAGGTCTCGAGCAGCAGGCCCTTCTCGTCGGCCCGCTGCATCGCTTCGGCAGTCACGCGGCCGATCAGGTCGCGGGGAGAGTAGGCCGCATCTTCGATCTCGAGACGGCCGGCCTCGATGCGCGAGAAGTCCAGGATCTCGTCGATCAGCCGCATCAGATGGCGCCCCGAGTCCTGCAGTGCGCGCAGCGCATTGCCCTGTTCCGCGTCCAGCCGGCTGTTGGCCAGTATCTGGGCCATGCCCAGCATCCCGTTCATCGGCGTGCGGATCTCGTGGCTCATGGTCGCCAGGAACATGCTCTTGGCCCGGTTCGCGGCGTCTGCTTCACGTTTGGCGGCTTCGGCCCGCAGGGCACTCTGTTCCAGATCGAGCTGCAGTTGCAGCGTCGTGCGCATGTTGCGCTCGACCCGCCGGCCGTTGCCGTAGAGGGAAAAGATGAACAGCGCCAAGGTCAGCGCCGCCAGGTGTTCCATGTAGCTCGGCCTGATCGCGAGCCCGATGGCGCTGGGTATCAGCATTGCGCCGAAAAACCCCAGGTAGGCCGGCAACAGCGGCGACAGCGAGACCAGTCCCGCCGATCCGACACCCATCAGCGTCAGCGCCGCCGCCGCCGCCATGTCGCTGTGGACGGGCGGACACAGCACGCTTCCGATCAGACCCCACAGCGCGCCTGCCGCAGTGGCCTCGGCCACCAGCCGACGCCGCATCGAATGCGCGGTGACCAGGCGGGCATCGGAATTGCGCCACTTCGCGTAGTGCGCGAGGCGAACCACGGTCAGCGACGTGAGCGCCAGCCACCACAGCAGCAACGGCCACGGCGAACCGTAGTAGGGGTGCAGCAGGGCCACCCACAAGCCGCTTATCACGATCGACACCGGCATCACGTAGGGTTGGTGGCGCAGGTGGGCTTCGATCAGAGTGGCTTCGAGTCGTTGCCGCGGGTTGAGGTCGAATGCGCTCATGGCGTTCCCTGGATGGGACGCCGGATTATCGCATTGGCGGGCGGCGGCCGGGAGGCGTCCGCCGATTCAACTGTGGCTTTCTGCCTGCCTCAACTTGCGGTACAGCGTCGTGCGCGTGATGCCGAGCTCGCGTGCGGCGGCCGAGACGTTGCCGGCGTGCCGCGCCAGGCAGTCGCGCACGATGCGCAGTTCGGCGGCGCGCAGGTCGCCGTGCGAGGTGGCCGGCATGCTCTCGTCGCCCGCACCGGCATCGAGGCAGTCCTCCGGCAGATGGGCCGGCAGCAATTCATGTTCGTCCGATGCCAGCATTGCGATCGCGACCCGCAGCACGTTGCGCATCTGGCGCAGATTGCCGGGCCAGGGGTGGCGGCGCAGCACGTCGAGCGTTTCCTGCGGCACGCGGATCGCCCGGCCCGGGCTTTCGTCGTCGACGATGCGGCGCACCAGCAGGTCGAAGTCGGCCCGCTGGCGCAGCGGCGGCAGCCACACCGTCAGCCCGTTGAGCCGGAACAACAGGTCGGCGCGGAAGCTGCCGTCCGCCACCATTTGTTGCAGCGGCCGATGGCTGGCGCATACCAGGCCGATGTCCACCGGCACCTCCTCGCTGGCGCCCAGCGGCACCACCGCGCGCGTTTCGAGCACCCGCAGCAGCACCGCCTGCAGGGCCAGCGGCATGTCGCCGATCTCATCCAGGAACAGCGTGCCGCCGTGCGCTTCCTGGATCTTGCCGCGCGCGCCGCGCGCACGGGCGCCGGTGAAGGCGCCGGGCGCGTAGCCGAACAGTTCCGCCTCGATCAGCGTGGACGGGATCGAGGCGCAATTGACGGCCACCCACGGCGCGTCCCGCCGTGGCCCGCTCATGTGGAAGGCGCGTGCGAACCACTCCTTGCCGCTGCCGGTCTCGCCCTGGATCAGCAGCGGGATGTTGCGATCGGCGATGCGGCGGGCCCGGTCCACCGCCAGGCGCATGCGCGGGTCGCCATGGTCGAGTCCGTCGAAGCCGTCGCCGTCGCTGCGACGGGGTTCCGCCTGGACCGGCCGGCTGCGCCGCCGGGCCGGCTTGTTGAAGCGGATGCCGGCGCTGAGCCAGCGCCCCTGGCGGGTGCGCAACTGCATCGTCGCGTCCTCGCTGGAGCCGCACAGCAGTCGTCGCCATTCGAAGTCGAAGCACTCTTCGAAGGTCGGCAGCCCATCGCTGTCGCGCAGCCCCAGGAACTGGCGCGCATTGCGGTTGCAGGCCAGCATCCGGCCCCCTTCGTCGAGCAGCGCCAGGCCTTCCAGCGGGCTGCCGAGCATTTCCGGGTAGGGGCTGAAATGCAGCGTGAGGTGTCCGTCGCCGAGGCTCTCGAGCAGCCGGTGCTCGATCATCTCGGCGGTCGAATGCAGCAGCGCTCGGGCGTGGGGCAGCGAGACGCGCACGTCGCTGGACAGGTCCAGGATGCCCAGCATGCCGCCGGTCGGCGCATGGATCGGCGTGGCGATGCAGGTCAGGAATCGGTTGCGTTCGAGGTAGTGCTCGTCGCCGATCACCGACACCGTGGTCGCTTCGTGGATCGCCGTGCCGATGGCATTGGTGCCCATCAGCTCCTCGACCCAGCGGGCCCCCGGCATCAGTGCCACGCGTTGCGCGCGCGAGACGAAGCGGCCGTCGCCGACCGCGCGCAGGATCATTCCTTCCCGGTCGGCCAGCAGGACCATCGACGATGCATGGTCGAGCTGCCCGTGCAGGTGTTCGATGATCGGCTGGGAATAGGTGACCAGGCGCGAGTTCGCTTCGATGTGCTCGGCCAGCAGGCCGCGATCGACCGATTCCGGCTGCAGCGGATTTTCGGGCGCAAGGCCGTACTCCGCGCAGCGCGTCCATGACGATCGGATCAGAGGGTTCTCGGGTGTAGCCCGGTCGTAACGGCTCATGGGGCCGCCGCTGCAGGAACCGTGCCGGAATATGCCAATCGTTCTTCCCATGCCGGCCCGAAGCGCGCACCGGCGCCGATCGGCTTGCGCGCTTTGCCGGGAAGGGCGGCGGCGGCTGTCGCCGGCGATCATTCATTGCACAACACCTGTCCCAAAAAGGGTCAGCATCGTGCCCATCCGGCGGGCCTGGCGGGGTGCGCCGGCGACCGGCATTGGCTCCGGCCGGTACCCTGCCGCAGTGCGCCAAGTGTGGCGTATTTGCGTCGCAACAACGGGCGACAGGAGATATGCTCTCGGCTGCGGGCGCGATCCGGCTGGGCCGGGCCGCCGATTCCTGATCCGACCGATGACCCGTCTGCTACAAGGCTTGCCGTTCCGCTTCCGCCTGGCACTCGCACTGATTGGTGCCGTGCTGCCGTTCGCGACGGTGTTGCTGTTCGCGAATCTGTGGGTCTATCGGCCGATGCAGGACGACGTCCAGCTGACTTCCAGCCAGATCCAGGATCGCTTCGAGGAAGTATCGAGGCTGCAGTTGCTGCTGTCGCGCAGCGCCATGCCGCCGAACGATTATCTGCTGCACGGGGCCAAGGACGAGCGGATCCGCTTCGAATTGCTTGCGGGGCAGATCGAGACCCTCTTCAAGGGCTTGCTGAACGACCAGGGTTTCGGCCGGCCGGAGCAGGAAAAACGCCTGACCGACATGCTGCGCCGCTGGGCGGTGGCGCGCCAGATGGGGCTGGCGCTGCTGAGCTGGCCGGACGAGACGCGCCACAGCGATGCCGCGGCCGCGATGGAGCGTTTCGACCGGGAGGTGGACCTGCTCACCGAGGAGGCCGAGTCCTTGCTGGCCCACGTCCGGGTGGAACTCGACGAAGCGCGCAACAAGGCTCTGCGGCGGCGCCACGACCTGAACCGCTTCGTCGCGCTGGCGGTGGCGATGGCCGGCATCCTGACGCTGATCCTGGTGACGTTGCTGGCGCGTACCGGGGTGTCGTCCGGGCGGTTGCGCAAACCGCCGATGCCCGAGCTGCCGGCCGCTCCGCCGCGGCCGGCGACTGAGTCGGTGCTGGGCGAATCGGTGCTGGAGTTCGCCTTCGAGCCGGCCCCGCCGGCGGCGGACGAAACCTTCGAGTTCGCAGGCGACGATGGGGCCCGCGAGGATGGCGCCGGCAGCGACGTTGCCGGCAAGCAGGAGCCGGCCGTGGATCCGCTGACGCGGTTGTGGAGCCGGGGCAGTCTGCAGCGGCAGCTGGTCATCGAGACCGAACGTGCGATGGTGCTCGAGACGCCCTCGTCGGTGGCGCTGATCGAAATCGACGGTTTCGGCGAAATGGAGGAACGCTACGGCGATGCCCTGCTCGACTCGCTGGTCCTGTCGCTGTCCGAACGCGTTCGCCACGTGATCCGATCGACCGACTTCCCGTCCCGCTCGAACAAGGGCGAGTTCGCGGTGCTGATGCCCGCCACCGACATCAATCAGGCGGTGGAGATCGCCGAGCGGCTGCGCCACCAGGTGGCCGACACGCCGGTTTCCATCGGACGGCGCACCGCCAGCGTGACGATCAGCGTTGGCGTGGCCGGCGATTCGTCGCGGCGTGCCGGCCAGGTGGGCGCGTCGACCCTGCTCGGTCGGGCCGATCAGGCGCTGCACAGGGCACGCCGGGCCGGCGGCAACCGCGTCGAACGCAGTGGGGCCACTTGACAGCAGTGTGACGTTCCGCACTGGAGCAGTTGTCCAGTTTTGTTGCAGGCGCGGGGCGGCCGCGAGCATCCGGAGATGTGGTCAAGAAGCCCGTCTTTACTGGCGTTCCGGCTGATTTCAGGGTGGCCGGGCACGGCTGATGCGAGATGAAAGGCGTGGGATGCCAGAGTCGGGCGGCCCTCCCTCTTCCGCCCCGTGTCTCGGCCAGCGCCTGACATCGCTGCGAGTCCGACGAAGGTCCCACGGTTTCTCCCTCCACGGCGTAATTTTCGGGCGTCCGCAACGCGGGCCGCCCGATTTTTTTTTGTCGCGCCCGCGATCCGCCGCGATTGAGGCAGATGTGCCGGAATGAGACACTGTGCTGCGTTCGCGCCATTGCAGGTGTCCCGCCTGCCGGCTCGCAGCGCGATTCGGGCGGCGCTTGCCGGCCTGTGTCGGCTTTGCCGCGACTGGCACAGCGCTTGCACCAGCGGGAACAACGCGGCTCGACCTGCGTCAGACACCGCAAGCCGTGACATGAGATCCGGCCCTGGAAGGAGACCCGAATGCTGTTCAAGACCCGCCTGGCAGGCGTCTTCGCGCTGCTCTCAATCCTGCTGTCGAGTTTCTCGGCGCAGGCCGAACCCGTCGAAGTGCGTGTCGGCGTGCTGAAGTACGGCACCGTCAACTGGGAACTCGACGTGATGCAGCAGCACCACCTGGACGAGGCCAACGGCGTTCGGCTCAAGGTCGTGCCGCTGGCGTTGAAGGACGCGGCGGCGGTGGCGGTACAGGGCGGCGCCGTCGACATCATCGTCACCGACTGGCTGTGGGTGGCACGGCAGCGGGCCGATGGCCGGGCGTTCAGCTTCTGGCCCTACTCGCGCGCGGAAGGCAGCCTGATGGTGCGGCCCGACGCCGGCATTCGCGGCATCGCCGATCTGGACGGCAAGCGGCTCGGCGTGGCCGGCGGCGCGCTGGACAAGAGCTGGCTGCTGCTGCGCGCCTATGCGCGCCAGCAGACCGGTCGCGACGCGCAGCAACTGGTGGAGCCGAATTTCGCCGCCCCGCCGCTGTTGAACCAGTTGATGCTGAAGGGTGACCTGCCGGCGGTGCTGAACTTCTGGCACTTCGCCGCGCGGCTCGACGCAGCCGGCATGACGCGCCTGCTGAGCATCGACGAAGTGCTGGGCGGGCTCGGCATCGACCGTGAGCTGCCGCTGGTCGGCTGGGTCTTCAAGGAGGACTGGGCGCGGAGCAACGGTGCGGCGCTGGAAGGATTCCTGAAGGCCTCCAGCGAGGCCAAGCGCATCATGGCCGAGTCCGACGCCGAGTGGCAGCGCCTGCGGCCGCTGATGAGGGTCGAGGACGAGGCTACCTTCGTCGCACTGCGCGACGGCTTCAGGGCCGGCATCCCGACCGGCTCCGTCGCGCAGGCCGAGAAAGCTGCGCGGCAGGCTTTTGCGGTGCTGGCACGCGAAGGCGGCGAGCCGCTGGTCGGCAGTGCCACCGAGCTGGCGCCGGGCGTGTTCTGGCAGGGCGGCGGCGCCCGGTGAGCCGGCGCGGCGACGGCCTCACGACGACTGCCGGCGTGTTCGATCCGGGCCGTGGCGGGACCCTCTGGCGCCCCGGTCGCGACGCGCTGATCCGGCTCGCTTCGCTGCTCGTCTTTCTGCTGCTGTGGCAGGTGGCGGCCGTGCTGGCGCAGGACCCGACGGTGCCGATGCCGGCGACGGTGTTCGAGCGCATCGGCAGCGAAATCGCATCGATGGAACTGCCCCACCACCTGGGCATCACGCTGCTGCGGGTGGTCGTCAGCTTCGCCGCCGCGATGCTGATCGGCGCGGCGCTCGGCATCGCGATGGGGCGCTGGCCGCTGCTGGACCGCTTCCTCGACGGCTGGCTGGTACTGGGGCTGAACATCCCGGCGCTGGTGACGATCATCCTGTGCTACATCTGGTTCGGCCTGAACGACTGGGCGGCCATCCTCGCAGTGGCCCTGAACAAGATCCCGACCGTTGTCGTTACCGTGAGGGAAGGGGCCCGGGCGGTGGACCAGAAGCTGATGCAGGTGGCGCGGGCCTATCGCCTGTCGGCGACGCGCCGCTTCCTGCAGGTCTACCTGCCGCAGCTCTATCCCTATTTGTTTGCCGCTGCCCGAGCCGGCCTTTCGCTGATCTGGAAGATCGTACTGGTGGTCGAACTGCTCGGCCGCAGCGAGGGCATCGGCTTTCAGCTCAACGTCTTTTTCCAGTTCTTCGACATCGCCGGCATCCTCGCCTACACGCTGGTCTTCGCCGCCGTCGTGCTGCTGGTCGAGGGCGTGGCGATGCGGCCGCTGGAGCGCCGTGTGAACCGTTGGAGGTCCTGACATGCTGCGGGTCCACGTGCGAGAAAAACGCTACGCCGACCGCGGCGGCCGCAATCACCTGGCATTGCGCGAGCTGCACCTGGCGGCCGGCGACGGCGAATTCGTCTGCCTGGTCGGACCGTCCGGCTGCGGCAAGAGCACGCTGCTGAACATCATCGGCGGGCTGGACGTTTCGGCCGGCGCCAGCGTCGAGATGAAGGGCGTCGATCAGAGCCGCGACATCGGCTACATGTTCCAGGAGCCGCGCCTGATGCCGTGGCTGACCGTGCTGCAGAACGTCTGCCTGGTGCTCGAGGGGCAGCCGGACGCCGAGGAGCGGGCGACCGCGCTGCTCGGCGCGATGGAACTGGGCGAAGTGCTCGACGCCTTTCCGGGCACGCTGTCCGGCGGCATGCAGCGCCGCGTCGCGCTGGCCAGGGCGTTCGTGATCGAGCCGCGCCTGCTGCTGATGGACGAGCCCTTCGTGTCGCTCGACGCGCCGACCGCGTCGCGGCTGCGCAGGATGCTGGCGTCACTTTGGCATCGGCGCCGGGCCACGGTATTGTTCGTCACGCACGATCTGCGCGAGGCGCTGGCGCTGGCCGACCGGGTGTGCTTCCTGTCGTCCTCGCCGGGCCGCATCGTGCTCGAACATGCGGTCTCGCTGCCCCGGCCGCGGGATCCCCAGTCCGCCGAGATCGGCCACTTGTACGAAGAACTGCTGTCCCGCAACCCGGACCTGCTGGCCGGCTTGGCCGTGCACACCCAGGACGCTGCCTGATGACCGAATCCAGTTCCACCCCGCTGCTGCTCGTCGAAGACGCCGTCAAGTCCTATGGCAGCCGCAAAGCCCTCGACGGTGTCTCGCTGTCGATCGGCGCGGGCGAATTCGTCGCCCTGCTGGGCCCCAACGGGGCCGGCAAGAGCACGTTGTTCCAGTTGCTGTCGGGCCTGTTCGTGGCCGACGGCGGCCGCATCTCGGTGTGCGGCCACGACATCCGCCGCGCACCGGTCAAGGCGCTGGCCGGCATCGGCATCGTGTTCCAGCAGGCGACGCTGGACCTGGACCTGTCGGTGGAGCGCAACCTGATCTTCCACGCCCGGCTGCATGGCTTGAGCGGCGCCGACGCGCGCCGGCGCATTGCCGGCGAGCTGGCGCTGCAGGGACTGACCGAAAGGCGCGGCGACCGGGTGCGCGACCTGTCCGGCGGCAACCGCCGCAAGGTCGAGCTGGCGCGGGCGATGTTGCACGAACCGAGGGTGCTGCTGATGGACGAGGCGACCGTCGGCCTCGATCCGGGATCGCGTGCGACGCTGCTCGAACAGGTGCACGGCCTGTGCACGTCGCGCGGGGTCGGTGTGCTGTGGGCTTCGCACCTGGTGGACGAGGCCGACGGCGCCGATCGCATCGTGCTGCTGCACCGGGGCAAGGTGAGGGCCGAGGGCACACCGGCGGAACTGGTGGCCGACGCAGGCGTCGGGAACCTGGCGGATGCCTTTGCCCAGCTGACCGAGGGTTACGGCGCCGCAGTGGAGAAGAGTCCGGCATGAGCCGGTGACAGGAGCAGAGAGATAGATGAAATCAATAACAAGCGCGGTGCTGGCCTTGTCGCTGCTTGCCGGCGGCACTGCGGCGAGCGCCAAGGATACCGGCTACCTCTTCGTCAGCAGCGAGAAGGACCAGGCAGTGACGGTGCTGGACGGCAAGAGCTACAAGGTGGTCAAGGTCATCGCCACCGGTGAGCGGCCACGCCACCAGCAGTTCTCGCCCGATCATCGGACGCTCTATGTGGTGGCGAGCGATTCGGGCCGCATCGATCTGATCGACGTGGACAAGCTCGAAGTCGCGAGGAGCATCGACGTCGGCGAGGATCCGGAGGCCTTCGACGTCAGCGCCGACGGCAAGCATTTCTACCTCTCGATGGAAGAGGATGCGGCGATCTCGGTCATCGACGTGGCCAGCGGCAAGCAGGTGGCCAAGATCGACGTGGGCGAGGAGCCCGAGGGCGTCAAGGTCAGCCCCGACGGCAAGACGGTTTACGCCACCTCCGAAGTGGCCAGCATGGTGCACGTGATCGATGCGACCAGCAACACGATCCGCCACAACGTCACGGTCGGCAACCGGCCCCGCCGCTTCGCGATCACGCCGGATGGCGGCGAGGTGTGGGTGACCAGCGAACTGGGCGGACAGGTGACGATCCTCGACGGCAGGACGGACGAGATCAAGGGCACCATCAAGTTCCGACCGAAGGGGTTCCGCGACGAGGACGTGACGCCGGTCGGTATCGTCATGAGCCGCGACGGCAAGACGGCCTACGTGATGCTGGGCAGGGCCAATCACGTCGCGGTGGTCGACGTCGCGACGCGCGAGGTCGAGGACTACATCCTGGTCGGCCAGCGGCCGTGGGGCGCGACGCTGTCGCGCGACGAAAAGACGCTGTACGTGGTGAACGGCCTGTCCGACGACGTGTCGATCGTCGATACCGAGCGCCGCCGCGTGATCAAGTCGGTGCCGGTCGGCCGGGTGCCCTACGGGGTGGTGGTCGATGACTGAGGCGCGACGATCGATCTACATGCGCCTGCGGCGTGCTGCGCTGGCGCTCGGCATGACTGCCGCAGCCGCCCCCGCGCTCGGCGCCAGCCTGGACTTCGGCTACCTGAGCCTGCAGCGGGACGAGCGCTACCACGAGGATCGCCTCTACGCACGCAACCTGGCCCAGGGCGAAGGCGAGCCCGAACCCGGACTGGCCGTGGCGCTGCGCGAGTCCCGCTTCAATGCCAAGGCGGTCGGCGTAGAACTGGGCGAGAAGCAGGCCCGGGCCGCCGACGCCAAGGGCCTGATCGCCGAACTCGATCGACTGGCTGCGGAAGGGACGCACTACTTCCTGATCGATGCGCCGGGCCCGGTGGTGGCCGAGGTGGCGGCCGCGGTCAAGGGGCGCGACCTGCTGCTGTTCAACATTTCGGCCCACGACGACGTGCTGCGCCAGCAGAAGTGCCAGGCCAACCTGCTGCACACGGTGCCGAGCGACGCGATGCGGGCCGACGCGCTGGCCCAGTACCTGGTGTCGAAGAAATGGCGCTCGGTGCTGATGCTGCAAGGCCCGCTGCCGGAGGATGCGCTGATCGCGGCAGCCTTCGAACGTTCGGCCAAGCGTTTCGGCATCAAGATCGAGGCCAAGCGCGACTTCGTGCTTTCCAACGACCCGCGCGAGCGCGACAAGGGCAACATCGGCCTGCTGACCTCCAATGCCGACTACGACGTGGTCTTCGTCGCAGACAGCGACGGCGAGTTCGCTCGCAAGCTGCCCTACAGCACCGTCAAGCCGCGCCCGGTGGTCGGTTCCGAGGGCCTGGTCGGCACCGGCTGGCACTGGTCGTGGGAGCGTCACGGCGCGCCGCAGCTCAACACCCGCTTCGAACGCAAGGCCAAGTACCGTATGAGCGAGGCCGGCTGGGCCGCCTGGATGGCGGCCAAGACGGTGGTCGAAGCGATGCAGCGCACCGGCGGCGGCGACTTCGACAAGATCCGCGCCTACCTGCTGGGGCCGGAAATCACGATCGACGGCTTCAAGGGCAACCGGCTGTCGTTCCGCAGTTGGAACCACCAGTTGCGCCAGCCGATGCTG
This sequence comes from Rhodocyclaceae bacterium, assembly GCA_050305135.1. Classification (GTDB taxonomy): domain Bacteria; phylum Pseudomonadota; class Gammaproteobacteria; order Burkholderiales; family Rhodocyclaceae; genus Cognatazoarcus. The sequence goes on from JBNLET010000126.1 coordinate 61,105, forward strand.
CTGGCGACCCACAATGCGGTGATCGAGCGCGCGCCGATCCAGGGCTTCATGCATCAGACCAATACGCTGGACACACTGGGCTTCGACGAGAGGGAAAGCGAATGCAAGTTCTGATTCGGCGCCGGGGGACCGCCTCGTGACCTCGACGCACGCGCTGCGCGTGCTCGTCGCGGTGGCCGGGCGCGAGGTCGAGAAATTCGTGCACCAGGGCGGGCGATTCTTCTCCGCCCTGGTACGCCCGCTGCTGTGGCTGGTGGTGTTCGCGGCCGGCTTCCAGAACGTCTTCGGCGTTTCGATCATCCCGCCTTACGAGACCTATATCCCGTACCAGGTCTACATCGCACCGGGCCTGCTCGGCATGATCCTGCTGTTCAACGGCATGCAGTCCTCGCTGGCGATGGTCTACGACCGCGAGATGGGCATGATGCGGCTGCTGCTGACCGCACCGGTGCCGCGCTGGTATCTGCTGTTCGCGAAGCTGGTGGCCGGTACCGTGTTGTCGGTGCTGCAGGCGCTGGCCTTCCTGGTGGTCGCCTGGGCGATCGGCGTCGAACTGCCGCTCGACGGCATGCTGCTGGCGCTGCCGGCGCTGGCGCTGGCCGGCATGATGCTCGGCGCGCTGGGGCTGGTGCTGTCGGTGCATGTGAAGCAGCTCGAGAACTTCGCCGGCACGATGAACTTCGTCATCTTCCCGATGTTCTTCGTTTCGCCAGCCCTCTACCCGCTGTGGAAACTGCAGGAATCGGGTGCCGAGTGGCTGCACCAGGCGGCGCGCTTCAACCCGTTCAGCCATGCCGTCGAGCTGGTCCGCTTCGCCATGTACGGGCAGTTCCAGGGCACTTCGTTCATGGTCGTCGCGGGCTGCTTGCTGGCCTTTTTCGCCTTCGCGGTGTTCGGCTACGATCCGCAGCGGGGCATGCTGAAGAAGACCGGCCGCGGTGGCTGAGGGCCCGGCCGGGCAGGAGGGGGCCGGCAGGCGCCGTCGCGCCCGGTGCTGCGGGCTGCCCGGCGCGGGCTGCATCGGCCGAGCCGGCCGCAACCGGGCGGCTGCGGCTGCACCACATGTCGCCCGGCCGGATCAGCCCAGGTTTTCGCTGCGCTTCGATCGCTTCAGCGCACGTAGTACATCGGCCACGCCGGGCCCATGCTACGGCGCGGCGCGCCGGCCCGACGGAATATGGTCGATCTTTCGTCGATCGAGGCTGTTCCAAAAATGAAGAGCAGTTGCTCCGTGGTAGAGCAACTGCTCAGATGTGGCGCAGACTCTGTCTATCTAGTGGACGCCGACCGTACGTCTGTCAGATGTCTTATAGCTTATCAAGGTGTCTGCAGCGTGACGCCGAATTCGCTGAAGATCCTGGCCAGCGTACCGTCGCGCCGGATTTCGCCCATGGCGCCCTTCAGCGCATCGGCCAGGGCGTCGGCATCGGCCTTCACGGCCATGCCGAGCGGCCAGCCCTTGATGCGCAATTCCGGCATCGCCACCGAGCTGATTTGGAAGCGCTCTCCGCTGCCTCGCGCGGCGCCTTCGATTTCAGCCCGCGTTGCCATCACTGCCGCGATTTCTCCGGCCTCCAGGGCCTTGACCGCTTCGGCGACGGTGTGGAAATGGACCACGTTGTCGCGCAGCCGGCCGTTCAGGACCTGGAGCAGGAAGTCGTCGGCCAGACTGGCCGTCTCGACCCCGATCTTCTCGCGCGTGAAGACTTCCAGCGCCCGCGCGGCGGAGCCGGCCACCGGCGGCACGCGCTTCGGGTCGCGGATCACCGCCACGCTCTCGAGGTGGTAGGGGGCGAAGATCTTGACCTTGTCGTTGCTGTCGGCGAGATACTTGTCCACCGGCACGTGCAGCATCACGTCGGCCGGCCGGGTGCCCAGGTAGTGGCCCTTCCAGACCATGTTGCGCAGATCGTCGTTCATGTTCTCGTCGGCCGTGAACTCGACGACTTCGGGCTCCAGGCCCAGGCGCTTGGCGAGTTCCTTGCCGATCGCCACGTCGATGCCCTTGCCGCCGCCGGAATAGGGCGCGAAGTCGTCGTAGACCGCGATACGCAGCCGGCCCGGCGTCATCGTCTCGATCGGCCCGGCCAGCGCGGCAGCGCCGGCGCTGGCGATCGCCAGTGCCACCGCTGCCAGCGTCCGCAGCAGTGACCGCTTATTCCTCATGAACCGTCTCCAGCCAGGAGCGGATGGCCCACATCGCTTCCTGCTGCAGGATGCCTTCGAACGGAGGCATGTACACGCGGCCGTTGCGCGAGGCGCCGTTGCGGATCCGCATCATGAAGATCTCGTCGCCCTCGTCCTCGGGCGGCAGGTAGCGCAGGTCCGGTGCGATGCCGCCGGAAATCGCGCCGATGCCGTGACAGCGGGCGCAGTTCTGGTTGAAGGCGGAACTGCCGACGCGGATCGCTTCCTTGTCGCCACGGTAGGGATTGCTTTCGAGCCATTCCTCGCCCAGCGGCTTGAGCGTGGAGACGTCCACGGCCTGCGGCGTGACGTCGCCGTGGGCAAAGGCGACGCCGGCGGCGAGTCCGAAAACGGCGGTGGCAATCGCGTTGCGGAAGGTGCGGGGGGTCTTGTGCTTGCTGGCCATAGGTTGGATCCTTGGGTTGGTTACTCATGCCCTCGCGGCGGCGAGGCGTCGAGTCCGCTGGGTGCAAGGGCTGTGCCACGGTTGCCCCCGAAGTCGGCCGAACTTGTCCAAACACGCTACAGCGCGGTCCAGCGCAACAACCGGTCATACGGCACGGCAATCTTGTGTTACAGGTGGCACGCGCCTTGCCTTAAGGTGGAACACTCGTTGCACTGCACGATTGCTCCAATGTGGGACAGGTGTTAGGGTCCTTCGTCAATCGCTGCACAACAATAACAAAAGCTATAGAGAAAACACATAAAGGGGGCGGAGAGCATATGAGCGGACTAGTCTTGCCGGTTGAGGCCCGAGACGCGCGGGTGAAGGATGCACGTCGGGCGTTCTTCGAGGGCGACAGCAGCACCTCGGTCGTGGAGATCGCGACTTCGGGTATCTTCAAGTCATGGCAGCGCTGTCGTCAGCTCGGTCTCGACCATGGCGTCAGCGGTTCCGACGTCGGCTGCGCGGCCCAGCAGGCGCTGAAGGAGGCGCAGGAGCGCAACGCTTTCCTGCTGTCGCATTCGCGCGGCATCCTGAATCATCTCTACGAACAGATCCGATCGACAGGCAGCGTGGTGATCCTGTCCGACAGTGCCGGCATGGTGCTGGAGAGCCTGGGCGACCCCGAATTCGTCGATCGCGCCAACCGGGTTGCACTGCGCCCCGGCGCTTCCTGGGCCGAGACGATGCGGGGCACCAACGCGGTCGGTACGGCGCTGATCGAGCAGCGGCCGATCGAGATCGTCGGCAGCGAACATTATTTCGACTGCAACAGCTTCCTGACCTGCAGCGCATCGCCGATCTTCGATGCCAGTGGCCGGCTGATCGGCGCGCTGGACATTTCGGGGGACTACCGGGCGCACCAGCGCCATACGCTGGGCCTGGTGCGGCTGACCTCGCAAATCATGGAGAAGCGGCTGTTCGAGGCCGAGTTCGCGCAGGATTTCCTGATCTTCTTCCATCCCCGCATGGAGTATGTCGGCACGCTGCAGGAGGGGGTGCTGGCGTTCTCGCCGGACGGCACGCTGCTGGCGGCGAATCGGCCGGCGATCGAGTCGCTCAGCCTGAATCGGGCCATGATGCGGCAACTCGATTTCGGCATGCTTTTCGAGGACGATTTCGGCAGCTTCGTGGACCGCGCCGCGCGTGATCCCCACACCCTGAGCTCACTGGCATTGCGTCATGGCGAGCGGGTCTTTGCGCGCATGCGGGTTCCGTCCGGCTGCGGTGCAGCGGTGGCCGCGCCCGTGCCCCAGCCCCGTGTCGAGGCGCCGCGCCAGGCGCGCCGCTGCGATACGCCCGACAATCCGACGCTGAGTTGCCTGGATACCGGCGATTCGAGGCTGCGGGCAGCGGTGCAGCGCGCCAGCAAGGTGGTGGGCAAGGACATCCCGCTGTTGATTCTGGGCGAGTCCGGTGTCGGCAAGGAGATGTTCGCCAAGGCCTTCCATCACAGCGGTCCGCGCCACGACAAGCCGTTCGTGGCGCTGAACTGCGCGGCCATTCCAGAGAATCTGATCGAGTCCGAACTGTTCGGCTACGTCGGCGGTGCCTTCACCGGTGCCCGCAAGGAGGGCTACACCGGCAAGATCCAGCAGGCCAGCGGAGGCACGCTGTTCCTGGACGAGATCGGCGACATGCCGTTGGCGTTGCAGGCGCGGCTGTTGCGGGTGCTGCAGGAGCGGATCGTCGTGCCGCTGGGCGGCATCAAGGCCGTGCCGGTCGACATCTCGCTGGTCTGCGCGACCCACCGCAACCTGCCCGAGGCGGTGCGCAGCGGTGCATTCCGGCAGGATCTGTACTACCGGGTGAACGGCCTGACCGTGACGCTGCCGGCACTGCGCGAGCGCTCGGACATCCGCAGCCTGATCGATTCGATCATCGAGATCGAGGCCGAGCCGGGCCGCGCCGTGATGGTGTCGGAAGACGTGCTGCAGTTCTTCGCCCGCTATGGCTGGCCGGGCAACATCCGGCAGTTGCAGAACGTGCTGCGGGTCGCGCTGGCGCTGCTGGACGACGACGAGACGCTGATCACCGCTACCCATCTGCCGGAGGAGCTGTTCGCGATCGAATGCGACGGTGAGGTTTCGGCCGGGCGCTACGAGGGCCCTGCGCTGCCCGGAGGGGCGCCGCAGTCGGCCGCGGCGGCCGTCGCCGGTGCCGGCAACGGCACCGAATCGCTCGAGGCGATCGAACTGCGTGCGATCGAGCGGGTGCTGGCGGAGTGTCATGGCAACGTCTCGGCCGCCGCACGGCGGCTCGGCATCAGCCGCAATACGCTGTACCGCAAGCTCGGCCGGATGTGAGCGAGCCGTCGGCGCGGGGCCGCCCCGCCGCCGCGGCTTCAGTCCCGTCCGACCGGTGCCGGCTGGGCGGCGCTGAGGATCGTCAGCGTCGCCTGCAGGTGTTCCACCACTTCGAGGCCGAGGCTGGTCAGGTAGCCGCCGTCGGCCTGGCTGATCAGCCCCTTGTCGAACAGCCGCCGCGTGGCCTCGATGACCTCGCGCTCCGCGCTGCCGTGGATCTTGATGCCCTGCTGATGGTTGCCGGGGTCGAACCGGGACAGCACCTCCAGTTCCTTGATCAGTTCGGGAAAGAAGAGCATCCGAGGCCCCAGCGCCGGTGAGAAACGATCATTCTAGCCGGTTTCGGGCATCCCTTCAGGTGCTGCTCACCGACGCGACGGCAGCGTTCAAGGTCGGACGGTAGGATTGCCGAGCGCTTTCCAGCCGATCACACCGCCGCCGACCGTATAGACCTTGCCGTAGTGTTGCTGTTGGTCGAGATAGTCGGCCACCATGCGGCTGCGGACGCCGCTGCGGCAGATGATCACGACCTCGTCGTCGGGACCGGCGATCGGCCTGAATCGTTTCATCCAGCCGGCCGGATCGGCGTTGCCCTGGTCGTCGAAATAGGTCAGCTTGCGGCTGCCCGGTACCACGCCGGTCTCCTTCCATTCGGATTCGCCGCGTATGTCGACGATCGGCACGCCGCGATCGAGCAATGCCTTCAGATTCTCGACCTCGACGACGGTGACCTCGGCGTGGGCCAGTCCTTGCAACAACAGTAGGGCTCCGATGATCAGACGTTTCATGGTGATGCTCCTCGACGGTTGCGACCTGCCATTCATTGTGGACCACGCTGTCGCTCACGCGATCCGGCGGGCGGCGGCATGAGCGGCGACGTATTGCAACTGCGCCGCTGGCCGGGCGACAGGCCCGAAGCATTGCTGGCGCTGCTGCGCGATTCGGTGGGCGGTCTCGCCTCGGCCCGCTACGATGGCGGGCAGATCGAGGCTTGGCTCGCCAGCCTGCCCGACGGTGCCGGCTGGCGCGCTCGGCTGGGCCGCTCGGCGATCACCTTGGCCGAGCGCGGCGGCGAGCTGGCCGGCTTCGTCGGCCTTGCCGCACCCGGTGTCGTCGATCTGCTGTTCGTCCATCCGGTCCATGCCCGCCGCGGTGTCGGCCGTGCCCTGTTGTCCGCCGCGATCAGGCAGGCGGTCGCCTGTCGCTGGCCGCAGCTGGAAGCGGACGTCAGCCTGCTGGCACGCCCGCTGTTCGAAGCGCTGGGCTTCCGCGTACTGCGCCGGCAGACCGTCGAGCGCTGCGGCCGCCGGCTCGACAATTTCCGCATGCGGCTGGCGCCGCTGCCGGGCCGAAGGCGCTGACGATCCGCCTGCGTGTCCCACCGAGCCCACTTTGCCCGCCGGCCGCGGCCGGGTCTGTGACCGCGGTCACCGTCGGCCGGGTTTGCCCATCGAGGGGGCGACCCGCTGCAGGCGGCGCTTCGCCGCGGCGCGCGGGCCGTTTCCCGCGCGTTGCCGCCGGACGGCATCGAATGCATGGAGAAGGAAGAAAGCGCCTTCGCGTGCAGCGGCACGAGGCCGCAGAAGGGGAAGGCGCCGGATCGATGGCGTCGGCTGGCGCCGGCGGGAATCCGGCAGACCAGCCAGGCGTGCATTGCATGATTCTGCGCGTACGCCGGCCGATATCGGCTGCGGACGGCCGCTGCTTGCCGGTGCCTTCAGCCGCCGCCGCGATGCATGAAGAGGTCCAGCCGATGCAGCAGCGCGGCGCGCTGTTCGGCTTCGCCACGGATGAATTCGTAGCGGATGTGCAAGGTCGGCAGTCTGAGCAGCGCGATCCTGCGTTCCGGTCCGGCAAGCGCTTCGAGCCGCAGCGCGGCGGTCGGCGTTTCGATCAGGTAGCGCCCTTCGCCCAGCCGGACCGCTGCGGGGTAGGCCTTGGCGATCCATGCCGCGAGCTCCACCTGGGTGGCCGACACGTCGCGCTCGAAGCGCGCCTCGCACACGCTTCAGCCGCCGGCGATGGGTGGCCAGATCGCCAGCGTGTCGCCTTCCACGAGACGGCAGGCGGCGCGCGCCGAGGGCGCGACGTAGCTGCCGTTCACAAGCACCAGGTGCACCAGCTTCTCGGGCAGGCGAAGCTCGGCCAGCAACTCGGACAGCGGCTTGCCGTCCGACAGTTCGAGTTCGGCAACGTTGCCCTTGGCGCTGGCGGGCAGGAAATCGGTCAGCGTCGCGAAGAGCTTGAGCGTAATCTTCATCGGGTCATCCGTCGGGGGCCGCCGATAGGACAGCTCGCGGCGTCGGGAGTTCGCGGCCGCTTCGGTGTCGGAGCGGCCGCGCCTCGGCGTCAGGCGGCGATCGATACCGGCTGGCTGGTGGCGATGTAGGCATCCACGAAGCGGGTCGGATTCTCCATCAGGACGTCCTTCCAGCGACCGAGCGGAGTGCGGTTCTGGATCAGCCCCCGCAGTACGCCGACCTGGTCGGTACGGCCGACGGCGGTGGCGCCGATCAGCACGTCGCCCTTGAACTGCAGACTGAGATAGCGCCACAACGCCTCGTCCGCCAGTTCGACGCCGCTGCCGCCGTCCTCGGCCTTCTCGCCCCACCACTGGCCGAAGGAAACCGAGATCAGGCCCAGCGTGTCGAGCACGTTGATGGCCAGCACGCCCGGCAAAGCCACCTGCCGACCTGTCATGCCGAGGGCCGCGATGCGCCCCTGGTCGGCGGCGTTGGGCTGGATCGCCGAGACCATCCCGGAGCCGGTGAAGAAATCCGGTCCTTCGGCCACGTCGCCGGCCGCGAATACGTCGCTGGCGGAGGTGCGCATGGCGGCATCGACCGAGATGCCATTGCCGACCTCGATGCCGGTGTCCTTGAGGAAGTCCACGTTGGGCCGCACGCCTGCGGCGGCGATCACCAGATCGCATTCCAGCTTGTCGCCCGTGGACAGGCTCACCGTCACTGCGTCGGAGCTGCCGTTCGACTTGCCGCCGGTGAAGCTCTTGACCACCGACTTGATGGCCGCGCCGATGCCGCCGGCGTTGTTGGCGCCCGCCGGATCGATGCGCTGCACGCTGGCGCTGGTGACGACGCGGATGCCCTGATCCTCGACCCAGCGCTTGATCATGCCGCCGGCCTTCGGCGTCATCATGCGCGGCACCATGCGGTCGCCCATCTCCACCACGGTCAGGTTGACGCCTCTCTTGGCCAGCGCCTCCATGATGATGCAGCCGATGAAGCCGGCTCCGAGCTGCAGCACCCGCGAGCCGGGTTTGGCCAGCGCCGCGATGGCGCGGGCGTCCTGCAGCGTCCAGCAGGTCTGCACCTGGGGCAGGTCCACGCCCGGGATCGGCGGCCGCACCGGGTGCGAGCCGGTGGCGATCAACAGCTTGTCGTAGCTCTCGCTGCTGCCGTCGGCGAAGGTGACGCGCTTGGCACTGGTGTCCAGGGCCGTGGCGCGACCATTCCTTTGCCGCACGCGAAGGTCGTCGAAGTGAGAGCTCGTCTTGCGCAGGTAGGTGCCGCGTTCGTCGATGTTGCCTTCCAGCAGGTAGGGGATGGCCATCCTCGAATACGGCGGCTCCGCCTCGCAGCCGACCATCACGATCTCGTCGTTGGGCGCGGCCTTGCGCAGGGTTTCGGCGGCCACCACGCCGGTGGGGCCATTGCCGAGAATCAGGTGTTTCATTGCTGCGTCCTTGTGTCGGGGGCCGGGCTGGCGCCCGCGCCCTGAAGTCGGAAAAACGCCGGGGTGCGGTATTCCGCCTCCCCGGCGCATGTCCTCGACAGAGTGGCTGGTCTACAGGCCGAGGCGCGCGCGGGTCTCGGTCGTCGGCACGCCCTCGGGATCCCAGCCGCGCACCTGGTAGTACTCGGGCAGCATCTCTTCGACGTGGCTGACCACACCTTTGGCCGGGCCGGTCTTGCAGGGCTCGTTCTTCAGTCGCGGCGGCAGATCGTCGTCCTTCTTCGTGAAGCCGGCCTTCAGGTTGTACTCGCGCTCCAGGTTCCAGATGCGCTCACCCACCAGGTTCAGCTTCTCCATCGACCAGTCGCCCTCGCAGGCCGCCTGCAACTGCGGCTGCACGTCGGCCAGCGTCCAGGCAAAGGACGTGAACAGGCAGATGCCGGCCGAATCGAACACCGTCGTGGCGTCCTGGAAGGCCTTCACCAGTTCCGGCTTGCCCTCGGTGGCGGTCGGCTCGGTCTTGACCGGAATGCCCAGCACCTCGGAAGCCACCGTGTAGCCGCGCACGTGGCAGGCGCCGCGGTTGGAGGTGGCGTAATTCAGGCCGATGCCCTGGATGCCGCGGCCGTCGTAGGCCGGGAACTCCAGCCCCTTGACGCTCATCGACAGCTCCGGATGGCCGTACTTCTCGCACAGGCGCTTGGAGCCCAGGCCCACTTCCTTGCCGAAGCCCTCGCCGCGCGAGGTCACCTCGGCCAGGTAGGCCAGCGCCTTGGCGGAACCGAAAGGCGCTTCGATGCCGATCTGCTCCTTGGTCAGCACACCCATCTCGTACAACTCCATCACCGCGCCGACCGTGGCGCCGAAGGTGATCGGGTCGTAGCCGTCTTCGTTGCACAGCATGTTCGCGTACTGCAGCGCTTCCAGGTCGCCGACCCCGTTGGCCGCGCCCAGCGCCCAGGCTGCCTCGTACTCCAGGCCGCCGGAGGCACCCCAGTATTTCGGGCTGTTGACCACGGTGAAATGGTTCTGGTCGATCTTCGAGATGCGGCCGCAGGCGATCGTGCAGCCGAAACAGGCTGCGTTGGTCACCAGGTGCTTCTTGCCGTCGCTCTCGCGCACCTCGTGCATCGCCTCGGCGGAGATCTTGGAGGCGTCCTCGAACTGCACGTCGCGATGGTTGCGGGTCGGCAGCGCACCGACCTCGTTGATCACGTTCATCAACACCTGGGTGCCGTAGGTGGGCAGGCCCTGGCCGGTCACCGCGTTGTCCTTCAGCACCTGCTTGGCGGCCTTGGTGGCCTCCAGGAAGGCGCCGAAGTCCTTCACGCCGGAGACGCCCTTGGTGCCGCGGATCGCGACCGCCTTCAGGTTCTTCGAGCCCATCACGGCGCCGACGCCGGAGCGGCCGGCCGCCCGGTGCAGGTCATTGACGATGCAGGAGAACAACACCAGGTTCTCGCCGGACCGTCCGATCGAGGAGATGCGCAGCTGCGGATCCTGGTGCTTTTCCTTCAGCAGTTCCTCGGTTTCCCAG
>JBNLET010000127.1:0-10636 GCA_050305135.1 Rhodocyclaceae bacterium
CCAGGCCGGCAGATCCAGGTCCAGCCAGGATATCGGCAGCGCCAGCCCGATGGCGATGATCAGCGGGTTCGTGACGATGCCGCGCAGCACCTGCAGGAAGCCCTGGCCGCGCTCGAGCGAACGGCTCAGCGTGATCACCGCCAGCACGTTGAACAGGATCGTCACCAACCCCAGGTAGAGCGAGGCGACGCCGAGCGCGGAATCGCCGTAGGCATTGACGCAGTAGGCCAGGCCGACGATGCCCATGTTGGAGCGGAAGCCACTTTGCACGACGATGCCGCGGTCGCGCCGCTCGGCCACCAGTCTCGCCGCCACGCTCTCCAGCAGCAGCCAGGCCAGCAGCGTGGCGAGCGCGCCGAAGGCCACCAGCTCGAGATTGGCCGCCTCGTCGAACGGCGTCTTGCCGATGCTGATGAACAGCAGCGCCGGCAGCGCGACGTTGAACACCAGCCGGGAGCCGGTATTGACGAAGGCGTCGTCGATCAGTCCCTTGCGCATCAGGCCGTAGCCGAGCGCCAGCACGACGAAGATCGGGCCGGTCACCGACAGCGAGAAATCGACGACCGCCAGGAAGTCGTTCACTCTCCGCGCTCCGCCGCGGCAGCCGGCCGCCGGACGCGATACCAGGCCGCGTACAGCGAGGGCAGGAAGATCAGCGTCAGCACCGTGGCGACCGCCAGCCCGCCCATGATGGCGACCGCCATCGGGCCGAAGAAGTCGCTGCGGGTGAGCGGAATCATCGCCAGGATCGCCGCCGCCGCGGTCAGCATGATCGGCCGGAAGCGGCGCACCGTGGACTCGACGATCGCGTCCCACAACGGCCGGCCGGCGGCCAGGTCCTGCTCGATCTGGTCCACCAGGATCACCGAGTTGCGCATGATCATGCCGGACAGCGCGATCGAACCGATCATCGCGACGAAGCCGAACGGCTTGCCGAACAGCAGCAGCGCCGCGGTGACGCCGATCAGCCCGAGCGGGGCGGTCAGCAGCACCATCGCAACACGCGAGAAGTTCTGCAACTGCAGCATCAGCACGGTCAGCACGACGATGAACAGCAGCGGCACACCGGCCGCCACCGAACCGCCGCCCTTGGCCGACTCCTCCACCGCGCCGCCGGTCTCGATGCGATAGCCGAGCGGTAGCCCGGCGCGGATCGCGTCGATGGCCGGCGCCAGTTGCGCCACCACCACCGCCGGCTGCACGCCGCTGTACAGGTTCGCGCGCACCGTGATGGTCGGGATGCGGTTGCGGCGCCAGATCACACCCTCTTCGAAGGCGGGCCTGATCGTCGCCACCTGCGCCAGCGGCACGATGCGCCCGCCCGGCCCCGGGATCGACAGATCGGCCAGGTTCGACGGGCGGCCGCGCTCGAATTCGCTGCCGCGCAACACCACGTCGATGGTCTCGGTCGCCTCGCGGAACTGGGTCACCTTCACGCCGTCCAGCGCCGCATCGAGGATGCGCGCGATGTCCTGGCTCGACAGGCCGACCAGGCGCGCCCGCTCCTGGTCGATCTGCACGCGCAGCGTCTTCGACGGCGTTGCCCAGTCGGTCTGCACGTTCGCCAGCTCGGCGCTGCCGCGCATCGCCTGCGCGACGCGGCCGGCGATCTCGCGCAAGCTGTCGAAGTCGGCGCCGCTGACCCGGTACTGCACCGGGAAGCCCACCGGCGGGCCGTTCTCGAGCCGGTTGATGGACGCCGTGACGCCGCCCGGGCGGCTGGCGTAGTAGTCGATCAGTCGGCGCCGCAAGGCCTCGCGGGCCGCCGAGCCCTCGCTCAGCACGACGAACTGGGCGAAGCTGGTCTGCGGCAGTTGCTGGTCCAGCGGCAGGTAGAAGCGCGGGCTGCCGGACGCCACGTAGGAGACGAAGTTGTCGATGCCGGGTTCGCCCTTCAGCAGCGTTTCCAGTTCCTCGACCGCCGCCAGCGTGGCGCGGCGCGAAGCACCCTCGGCCAGGCGCAGATCCACCAGCAGCTCCGGCCGGGTCGAATCCGGGAAGAACTGCTGCGGCACGAAGCGGAACAGGTAGATCGAGCCGGCGAAGACCAGCAGGGTCGCCAGGATGACCAGCCAGCGGAAACGCACGCAGCCGTTCACGACCGCCCGGAAGGCGCGGTAGAAGCGCGTGTCGTAGTGGGCACGCTCGTCGTGCGCGGGCGGCGGCATCGCCGCGCCGCCGCGCAGCTTCGCCCACAGCCGCCGCAGCGGCCCGGCCTGCTGCCGGCGGCGGCTGAAATCCGGCAGCAGGTGGAAGCCCAGATAGGGCACGAACAGCACCGCGGCGACCCATGACACCAGCAGCGCGATGACGGTGACCTGGAACAACGAACGGGTGTATTCGCCGGTGCTGGAGGCCGCCGTGGCGATCGGCAGGAAGCCGGCCGCAGTCACCAGCGTGCCGGACAGCATCGGCATCGCGGTCGAGGTGAAGGCGAAGCTGGCGGCCCTGGCCCGCTCCCAGCCCTGCTCCATCTTGGTGGCCATCATCTCGACTGCGATGATCGCGTCGTCCACGAGCAGGCCGAGGGCCAGGATCAGGGCGCCGAGCGAGATCTTGTGCAGGCCGATGCCGGCGAGTTTCATGAACAGGAAGGTGATCGCCAGCACCACCGGGATCGAGATCGCCACCACGACGCCGGTGCGCAGGCCGAGCGACAGCAGGCTGACCGCCAGCACGATCACCACCGCCTCGGCCAGCGACTTGACGAACGCGTTGATCGAACGCTGTACCGCGCGCGGCTGGTCCGCCACGCGCGCCAGTTCCAGGCCGGCCGGCAACTGCGACTGGATGCGCTCGACCGCCGCGTCGAGGTTTCGGCCGAGCGCGATGATGTCGCCGCCGTCGCGCATCGAGACGCCGATGCCGAACGCCTGGCGGCCCTCGTAGCGCATCGTGTCGCTGGGCGGATCGACGAAGCCGCGGCCGATGCGGCCGATGTCGCCGAGGCGCAGGCTGCGCTCGCCGACCCGCAGCACGGTACCGCGGATCGCGTCGAGGCTCTGGTATTCGCCGTCCGGGCGCAGATAGATGCGCTCCGCCGAGGTCTCGAAGAAACCCGCGCCGACCTTGGCGTTCTGCTCGTTGATCGCGGCGATGATGTCGGCGGCGCGGATGCCGAGCGTCGCCAGCCGGGCCGCCGACAATTCGATGAAGACCCGCTGCGACTGCTCGCCGAAGAACTCCACCTTGCCCACGTCCGGCACGCGCAACAGCTCGTTGCGGATCGCCACCGCGAAGCGTTTCAGCTCGGCATAGTCGAGTCCCTCGCCGAGCAGCGCGAAGATGTTGCCGAAGGTGTCGCCGAACTCGTCGTTGAAGCTCGGGCCGACCACGCCCTGGGGCAGCGTGTGGCGCATGTCGCCGATCTTCTTGCGCACCTGGTACCAGATCTGCTGGATCTCGCCCGGCGGGGTCGAATCCTTGACCGCGAAGAAGACCATCGCCTCGCCCGGCCGCGAGTAGGAGCGGATGAAGTCGGTCTGCGCCACCTCCTGCAGCTTGCTCTCGATCTTGTCGGTGACCTGCAGCTCCACTTCGCGCGCCGAGGCGCCCAGCCATTCGGCCCGCACCACCATCACCTTGAATGTGAAGGGCGGGTCCTCGGACTGGCCCAGGCGGCCGTAGGAGGCCATGCCGATGACGGTCAGCAGCACCATGAAGAACAGCACCAGGGTCTGGTGGCGCAGCCCCCAGTCCGACAGGTTGAAGCGGCTCATCGGCTGAGGTCCAACTGGACCGGCGCGCCCTCCGGCACCGCGCGCACGGTCTGGCCCGGCGTCAGGCGGTGGGTGCCGGCGACCACCACCCGCATGCCCGGCTCGAGCCCCTGCCCGACCAGCGCGCCATCCTCGCGCAGTGCCAGCAGCTCCACCTCGTGCGGGTTGACGCGTCCGTCGGCGTCCGCCAGCCAGACCACCGTGTGGCCGTCGCGCTGCACCACCGCCGGCAGCGGCAGCAGGGTGCCCTTGCTCGTCCCGTCGATGAAGCCGGCCACTGCCGAGGCGCCGAGCGGCAGCATCTCGTCGGCATCATCGATGCTCAGCCGGACCGCGAAGGTGCGGGTGGCCGCATCGGCGGCGGCGGCCACTTCGCGCACCCGCGCGCGGTAGCTGTGCGAGGTCCCGGCCAATGGCCGGACCTCGGCCGGCAGTCCGGCTTCGATGCCGCCGATGCGGCCTTCCGGCACGTGGATCAGTACCTCCCGGTCCGCCTCGCGCGCAGTGCGCAGCACCGACTGGCCGGCCGAGACGACTTCGCCGCGATCGGCCAGCACCGCCAGCACGACCGCCTCGTGTTCGGCCTTCAGCGTCGAATAGGTGGCCTGGTTGGACGACAGTTCGGACTGGGCCTTGGCCTGGCGGACGCGGGCTTCGGCCGCCTCGACGGCGGTGCGTCGGCTGTCCAGCACGGATTCGCTCATGAACCTCTGCGCGACGAGCTGGCGGGCCCGCTCCAGCTCCGAGCGGGCCAGACCGAGTTCGGCCTCGGCCGCCGCCAGCTGGTCCTTCGCGGCCTCGGCCGACAAGCGCAGGTCCTGCGGATCGAGCCGCGCCAGCAACTGACCGGGTCGCACGCGATCGCCCACGTCCACCAGGCGCTCGACCAGCTTGCCGCCGACGCGAAATGACAAGTCCGCCTCGTGGCGGGCCCGCACCTCGCCGGTATAGACGGTCAGCGGCAAGGCTCCCTCGCCGCCGACCTCGCGCACCAGCACGGCCAGTGGCGGCGCGGGAGGCGAGGCCGCCCTGTCGCATGCGGACAGCACCAGACTCGCGCCAAGCAATAGCAGCGCCCTCGCAATCGCGGCTTTCATGGTTCGGCTCCAGCTTCCGGCTGCACCAGCAAGCCGTTCAGAATCAGGTCGAAATAGGTCGGCAGGTAGATCTCGGGCCGACAGGCCTCGGCATCGCAGACCGAGAACGAGGTGCGCCAGACGCTCAGCAGCAGCAGCGGCGCCATCAATACCTGCACCGCGGCCGGCACATCGACGCGGCGGATCAGGCCGCGCTCGATGCCCAGTTGCAGCGCCGCGCCGACCACGGCTCGGCCGCGCGATATCACTTCGTCGTAGTAGAAGCGTGCCAACTCCGGAAAATTGCGCGCCTCGGCGATCATCAGCTTGGGTACGCCGGTCAGTTCGGTGGCGCCGACCATCTCCCACCAGCCGCCCAGGATGGCCCGCAGCAGCGCCACCGGGTCATCCTTCAATTCTTCGTAGAGCGCCTCGCCGCGCGCCATCACCGGCACGATGCCTTCGGTGATGACGGCCTTGAACAAGGCCTCCTTGCCGTCGAAGTAGAGATACAGCGTGCCCTTGGAAACACCGGCCCGGGCCGCCACCTCGTCGAGCCGGGTGGCGGCGTAGCCCTTTTCGACGAACAGGCTCAAGGCCGCTGCGGTGAGCTCCGAAGGGCGCGCCTCCTTGCGGCGGCGCCCCCGTGGGCGAGGATCGGGCATCAGGTGCACCACTCGTTACTGACTGACCAGTCAGTAATTATATGGACGCCCGCGCGGCATGCAAGTGCCGCTCAGCCGGTGCCGCGACACGACCTCCAGCGAGGTGCGCCCGCCACTCCGGCGGGGACTTGCAAGCATCAAATTTTTATTGCCATCAAATCAAATTCAATCTGTTTTTGTTGACCGCAGCGTTCGCCTAAGATGCATCGCCAGAGACAAGCGACGGAGGCCGGAATGCAGATCGATATCCATGCGCGCGAGTTTTCGCTGTCCGCGGCACTGCTCGAACACGTGGAACGGCAGCTGTACCGATGGAGGCGCGATTACCGTGAGCGATTGCAGCGCGTCAGCGTGTCGCTGTCGCGCGGCAGCGGGGACATGCGCAGCAGGATCCTGCTGCGCGTCTCGGGCCTGTCGGACATTGTCGTGGACGAGCGCGACCAGGACCTCTACACCGCGGTCAGCCGCTCGCTGCACCGGGCCGGCGCGGCCCTTCGTCGCCGCCTGGGAAGAGCGGCCGGGCGGGCGCGCGAGTGAGGCGCCGTCGATGAGCAGCAGATTGCTCGCCGCAGGACCTGCCGCCGGCGGCCTCCAGCCGGAGCGCCGCGCAAGCCCGCGCGGCGGCATCCGGACGAATCAGCTCCTGCTGCCGAAGTAGCGCGGAAAATCCTCTGCGCTGACGGCCTTGCCGAGCAGGTAACCCTGGAACTCGTCGCAGCCTTCGCCACGCAGGAATTCCGCCTGCCCCTCGGTCTCGACGCCTTCCGCCACGACCCGCATGCCGAGCGTCTGGGCCACCCGGACGATCGCCCGGATCATCGTATCGTTGTCCGGGTCCAGGCCGATCGAGCGTACGAAGCCGCGGTCGATGTTGAGCTTGGAGACCGGCAGCGTCTGCAGGTTGGAGAGCGGCGAAAAGCCGGTCCCGAAGCCGTCGATCGACAACTTGACGCCCAGCGCGTGAAGGGCCTCCAGCGCCGACACGACGTAGGCCAGATCGGCCAGCACGGATTCGCGGAACTCGAATTCCAAGCGCTCGGGCGGCATGCCGGTCTCCTTCAGCAGGGCGCCGACGCTGTCGACGAAATCCGCCCTTTCGAGCTGCCGCGCCGAAACGTTGATCGACAGCACCGGCGGTGCGCCACCGAGTTCGAGCCACGCCATGAAGGTCGCGCAGGCCTCGCGCATCACCCATTCGCCCAGCGCATGGATCAGGCCCAGGTCCTCGGCCAGCGGGATGAAGCGCTCCGGCGAAATCGCGCCGAGTTCGGGATCCTCCCAGCGCACCAGCGTCTCGGCCGCCACCAGCGCGTCGCCGGCGGAATTGAACAGCGGTTGGAAGACCAGCTTCAGCGCCCGGTTGGCGATCGCCACCCGCAGGCGCTTCTCGAGCATCGCACGCTCGTTCGCATAGGCCGCCATCTCGGCGGAATAGAAGCTGTAGGCATGGCGGCCACGCGTCCTGGCCTGCAGCATCGCGGTATCCGCCGCGGTCAGCAGCGAATCCATGTCGTGTCCGTCCATCGGATAGAGGCCGATGCCGATGCAGGCCGAAGGGTAGACCTCGGAACCCTCGACCCGCACCGGCCGCTCCAGCGACTTGAGCAGATGGTGCGCCGTCACGCTGGCGCTGCGCGGACCGTCGATGCCCTCGATCAGCACCAGGAACTCGTGCTCGCCGACCCGCGCCAGCGTATCGGTCTCGCGCAGCTCCTGCTCCAGCACCTGCGCGACGGCCTTGACGAAGCCGTCGCGCAGTTCCGGCTCGGCGTGGCCGGACACTTCGATCATCAACATGCCGAGCTGCTTCATGTCGCGCAGCGCGCGGCGCGCCACCTGCTCGAAACGATCGCGAAACAGGGTCCGGTTGGGCAGCCGGGTGAGCGGGTCGTAGTAGGCCAGATCGCGCAACTGAGCCTGTTCGGCCATGATCCGGGTGATGTCGGTGAACACGCCGACGTAGTGCAGGATTGCCCCCTGGGCATCGCGCACCGCGCTGATCGACAGCCATTCCGGATACACCTCGCCGGTCTTGCGGCGATTCCAGATCTCGCCCTGCCAGCGGCCGGTCTCGTTGATCGTGTTCCACATCCGGTCGTAGAAGTCGGCACCTTGCTGTCCCGATTGCAGCATCGACAGCTTCTTGCCGCGGACTTCCTCCAGCCGGTAGCCGGTCAGCCGCGTAAAGGCATCGTTGACCGTCAACACCCGGGCGTCCGTATCGGTGATGCAGATCCCTTCCGCCGCACTGCTGAATACGATGTGTGCAAGTTCCAGTTCGTTGATCGACACGTTGCCGCCCCCCGTTGCGAAGGCTGACATTATGCCCATCCTCGGAGCACAGCCGAACCTCGCCGTGCATCGCCGTTGACTTGCGTCACGCCTCCGCAGCACGACCGGGCGCCGCGGCTCGCGGTGCCCGGCCGGCCCGTGGCGGTCGCCTCATCCGCGCGGCTGCGGACGGGCCCTTGCAACAGTCGGACGCTCGGGTGCCCGGTCGGCATGGTAGCGGGCCTCGCCGACCAGCAGCGCGCCGTCCTGGGCCAGCGCCAGTGCCGCGTCCTGACCGTCCGGCGCCAGCTCGAAGCTCGCCAGCGGTTCCAGCTCGGGCAGCGTCAGTGCCCGCAGTACGTGCCCCTCGCGCAGCCAGACCAGTTGTCGCTGCGGATCCGGCAGCAGATCGCCCTCGCCCACCGGCCGGCTCGGACGATAGCGGGCCAGCAAGGAAATTCCGTTCCTGATCCACAGCGCCTGCACCACGCGACCTCCCTCGCTCGGCACCACGGCCACGTCTCGCGGCTGCCAGACGATCGGATCGGGAGCCTCGCCGGAACATCCGGTGGCCAGAAAGATCGCCGCGGCAGACAGGGCCAGGGCGCCGATGTTTTCGCGAAATGCCTTCATTTCTCATCTCCTTCAGCCAGTACGCCTATACAATATCTGTCAATTTAAAGTCGTCTCATATACACTTCACCAACACTTCCGATTACTGTACCGGCGCAATCACCAATCCAGTTTCAGCGCTTCGAACAGGACACCCGCGATGCAGTTCCAGATCGACACCGCCCGCCCGCTGCCCCTCGTCGAGCAGATCGTCTCGGCCATCCGCGGCCAGATAGACGACCGCATCCTGCGGCCGGGCATGCGCCTGCCGCCGATCAGGCGCTTTGCCGAAAACCAGGGCGTCAGCCGCTTCACCGTCGTCGAGGCGTACGACCGGCTGGTCGCCCAGGGCTACCTGGATTCGCGTCGCGGCTCGGGCTTCTACGTTGCCGCACGCCAGTTGCCGGAGCCGGAATTCGAGGATCAGGAGCGGGTCGATCGCGCCATCGATGCCGCCTGGCTGATGCGCGAGATCAGCACCGAGGGACAGGGCCGCATCATGGCCGCCTCGGGCAGCCTGCCGGCAAGCTGGATGGAGCAGGACGCGGTGATGCGCAACCTGCGCCAACTGGCGCGCGACGCCGACGCGCGAGTCACCTGCTACGGAACGCCGCAGGGCTACGCGCCGCTGCGCGAGCAATTGCAGTTGAGGCTGGCCGAGGCCGGAATCCGCGCGCAGCCGTCGCAGATCGTGTTGACCTACGGTGCGACCCAGGCGCTGGACCTGGTGGCACGCTACTTCCTGAAAGCCGGCGACGCGGTCATGGTGGACGATCCGGGCTACTGGAACGTGTTCGCCAATTTCCGTCTGCAGGGCTTCCGCCTGCTGGGCGTGCCGCGCGACGCGGACGGACCGAATCTCGACGCGCTGGAGCGGATACTGGAACGCGAGCAGCCGCGCGTGTTCTTCACCCAGTCGCTGCTGCACAACCCCAGCTCGAGCTGCCTCAGCCCGGCGGTGGCTTTCCGGTTGCTGCAACTAGCGGAGAAACACGACTTCCTGCTGGTGGACGACGACATCTACGGCGACATGCTGGCCGGCCCGGCCACCCGGCTGGCCTCACTGGATCAGTTGCAGCGGGTGATCCATGTCGGCAGCTTTTCGAAGACGATCTCGGGCAATCTGCGCGTCGGATTCCTGGCCGCCCGGCCCGACCTCGCCCGGGCACTGACGGACGTGAAGATCACCACCACGCTGTCCAGTCCCGAACTGGCCGAGCGGATGGTGCACCTGATGCTCACCGAGGGGCATTACCGCAAGTACATCGACCGCCTGCAGACCCGTTTGCTGCGAGCCACCGAGCGCACCTGCCGGATGCTGGAGCGGATCGGCCTGACGACCGACTTCGAGCCGCGCGGCGGCCAGTTCGTGTGGGCCCGGGCGTCCGGCGTCGCCGACACCACGGCGATGGCGCGCAAGGCCGTCGAAGAAGGCATCATCCTGGCGCCCGGTTCGGTCTTCCGCTCCAACGCCCAGCCGTCGAACTACCTGCGCTTCAACGTGGCCACCTCCGAGCATCCGCGCCTGGAGCGCTTCCTGGCCGAGCACCTGGGGCGCTGAGCGGGTTCAGAATCGCTCGCCCGGGCGCAGCAGCCGCCACTGCCCGGGCGGCAGCTCACCCAGCCGCACCCGTCCGATGCGCACGCGCTTCAGGCCGACCACCCTCAGCCCGACCAGTTCGCACATGCGGCGGATCTGGCGCTTGCGCCCCTCGCGCAACACGAAGCGCAGCTGATCGCGGTTCTGCCACTCGACCCGGGCCGGCCGCAGCGCCTTGCCGTCCAGCGACAATCCGTGGTTCAACAGCGCCAGTCCATCGGCTGCCAGCCGCCCCTCGACGCGCACCAGGTATTCCTTGTCCACCTCGCTGTCGTCGCCGATCAGCTGCCGCGCGACGCGCCCGTCCTGGGTCAGCACCAACAGGCCGGTCGAGTCCACGTCGAGCCGCCCGGCCGGCGCGAGCCCCTTCAGCATCGCCGGGCGGAACCGCGGCCCGCCGGGCGCGCCCGGCCAGCAGGTGTCGGGCCGCAGCAGCGTGACCGCCGGCTTGCAACCGGGTTCCGGCTGCCCGGAGACGTAGCCGACGGGCTTGTGGAGCAGGATCGTCACGCGCTGCTGCTGGCTGCGCTCGGCGCGCGGGTCGAGCTCGATGCGCACGCCGGCGCCGACCCGCGTGCCGAGTTCGCTGACGACACGGCCGTCCACCCGCACCCAGCCGCGCGCGATCAGCTCGTCGGCCTCTCGCCTTGAGCACAGCCCGCGCGCGGCCATGATCTTCGACAGCCGCTCATC
>JBNLET010000128.1:0-24894 GCA_050305135.1 Rhodocyclaceae bacterium
GAGAGGTGCTTGAGCAGGTAGTAGAACCGCGCGAAGCCGAGCAAGGAGCCGAACACCCCGAGGTAGACGATGGCCGCCACCGCGCGCGCGGGGGGATCGACCGGCAGCCGGCCGTCGGCGAACCACCACAGCAGCGCGAACAGCGGCAGCGCCACCAGCAGCGTGCCCAGCGTCGTCGCCAGCGGCGGGCTGTCGCCGCCGATGCGCTTGATCGCCACCAGGTTGGCCGAGTGCACCAGCACTGCCGCCAGCAGCGCCAGCAGGCCGGCGACGCTGTCCTGGCCGCCTTCGCCCTGCAGGAAGATCACCGCCAGGCCGGCCACGCCGAGCAGCACGCCGGCGATGCCGCGCGGGCCCGGTGCCGCCTCGTCCAGCCACAGCGTCGCCAGCACCGCGGTCAGCAGCGGCGACAGGCCGAACAGCACCGAGATCAGGCCGGAACGGACGTGGCCGGCCGCCCAGTACACCAGCGACATCGCGACGAACATGCTGAGGCCGCCGATCAGGTACAGGCATCGGGCGCGCGGGTGCATCGGCAGCGGTCGGCGCAGCAGCGCGATGATCGAGCCGGCGAGCAGCACGCTGACCAGCATGCGCGACAGCAGCGCGAACGCGAAGCTGCTGCCGTCGGCGCTCCACTGGATGGCGAGCGGCGTGGTGCTCCAGGTCAGGACGATGCACAGATAGGCGGCGGGCACGGACATGGCGGACTCCTCAGCGGTGGCCGGGTGGGGGATGCAATTGCTCGTGGAAACGGGTTTCGGCGGCGATGAAGGCGCCGACCATGGCGCGCCAGGTGGCTTCGGCCACCGCTTCGTCGAGGCCGGCGGCGTGGGCGGCCTCGCGCACCTGCGCGATCACCGCTTCGACGCGGGCCGGCGCCGGGACCTCGGCTGGATCGCGCTTCAGCGCCGCGGCGCGGCGCACGAAGCGGCCGCGTTCGGGCAGCAGGGCGACCAGTTCGCGGTCGATGCGGTCGATCTCGCGCCGCACTTCGGCGAGCGAGCGGCTGGTGCCGGAGAGATGCATGGCGTGTCCTCCGTTCGGTGGTGAGACGGCAACAAAAAAAAAGGCCGCGGTGTCTATTCCGCGGCCTTGCTTTGGATCTGTGCTGCTGTGTGCGCTAGCGCACCCTGTCCGGCCCCGGAGACGCGACGACGCGCCACACGCGCGGCGCGCGGCAAATGGTCGACAGGCGGAAACCGGAATGCATGGACATGGGCTCGATGTTGAACAAGCGGCGGCCCGCGGTCAAGGGCCGGGTGTCGGTGGCGCGGCCGCCGGGGGCGGGTCAGGGGATCCGTTCGAACTGGTTCGAACCGAGTCCGGCGGCCGTGCCGGCGGTGCCGTCGCCGCAGCTCCACCACATGCTGACCCACACCAGGCCGGCCTCGTCGATGCGGTCCACCTCGCATTCGCTGCCGATCATGAACTCGATCATCTCGGCGTCGTCCTCGTCCATGTCGGGATCCGGGCTGACGTCCAGCACCCGGACCCGGTCGCCGACGGCCACCGGGCGGCCGTGCCGGTCGGTGGGGGATGGGGTCGAATCGCTTCGCATGTTCGTGCTCCCGCGCGAAATGTCGTCTTTGCGCCAACCGGCCGCTCGCCGGCGCGTCGCCACAAGCTGTTGAAAGATAAAGATCTTCTGTGTTCGCCGGCGGCCATGCCGGTCGCCGTCCGGATCAGTTCAGCAAGTGCCGTGCCGATTCCGGGCGCAGGAAGTGGGACACGTCCACCTGGTCGATCTGCGATGGATCGAGGAAACGCCTGGCGTACTGCACGTGGATGCCGCGCGCCAGGAACAGCTCGAACAGGTCGCGGTCGATGTGCTCGTCGTCGCAGAAACGGGCCAGCATGGCGACCGCCTCGGACAGGCGCTTGCCCTCCTTGTAGGGGCGGTCGGAAGCGGTCAGCGCCTCGAAGATGTCGGCGATCGCCATGATCCGCGCCGGGATCGACAAGTGGTCGGCGGCGATGCCGCGCGGATAGCCGTCGCCTTTCAGCGTCTCGTGGTGGGTCGAGGCGTACTCGGGCACCCGCCGCAGGTTCTGCGGCAGCGGCAGGCGCTCCAGCATCAGGATGGTCTGGATGATGTGCTCGTTGACCTTGTAGCGCTCCTCGGGCGTCAGCGTGCCGCGGCCGACGCGCAGGTTGTGCAGTTCGCCGAGGTCGTACAGCAGCCGCGGGCGCGCCATGCGGATGCCGAGCGCCGGGTCGAAGTCGGGCGTCTCGTCGCGCTCGATGCGGTGGTAGTCCTTGTCGGCCAGCAGCGTCTCCTCGGCCGGCAGCGGCGCGGGCGGCGTGCGGGCGTGGCGTGCCGCCTCCTCGTGTGACAGGCCGAGCCGGTCGTCGAAGTGGCGCAGCCAGGTGCTGCGGGCGATGCCGGCGAGCCGCTCCAGGTCCTCCGGCGCCATCGCCTCGCCGCCGATGTTGCAGGCGGCAACGTGGGCGAAGTCCTCGTGCAGCTCGGCCTTGCGCTTGTCGTAGCGGCGCTCCGCCTCGCTCCGCTCGCCGCCGGCCAGCACCGCCTCGAGCGACTCGATGCGGGCATCGCGCAGCAGCACCTCGAAGCGGGTGCGGATCTCGTGGATGCGGTTGTAGATGGTCTCCAGCTTGGTGGCCTTGTCCACCACGTATTCCGGCGTCGTCACCTTGCCGCAGTCGTGCAGCCAGGCGCCGATGCGGAACTCGCGCCATTCGTCGGCATCGCGGAAGGCGAAACCCGCCAGCGGTCCGCGCTCCTGCTCGCAGGCGGCTTCGGCCAGCATCACCGCCAGCTCCGGCACCCGCTCGCAGTGGCCGCCGGTGTAGGCGCTCTTGGCGTCGATCGCCCCGGCGATGATGCGGATCAGCGAATCCATCATCTCGCGCTGGCTCTCCAGCAGGTGGTGGTTGTCGAGCGCCATCGCGGCCTGGGCGGCCAGCGCTTCGATGAACTTGACGATCTCGGGGTCGAACGGCACCGGCACGCCGCTGTCCGCGTCGAGCGCGTTGATGAGCTGCATCACGCCCAGCACCTCGCCGCTGACCGCCACCATCGGCACGCTGAGCTGGGACACGGTGCGATAGCCGGTGGCCTGGTCGAACTGCAGCGTGCCGGAGACATCGAAGCGCTTCTCGCGCGCCAGATCGTCGATCACCACGGTCTTGCCGTACAGCGCCGCGTGCACCGAGACGTAGTGGTCGTTCGGCGCCCCGCTGGCGGCATCGTGCAGCGGGATCTCGCTCGCCGGCAGGCCGTCGTCGCGGGTGCGCAGCGCGAAGCGCAGGCTGTCGTGGCCGGTCATCAGGTACAGCGTGCCGGCGTCGGCATTGGCCAGCCGCTTGCCGGTCAGCAGGATGCTGGCCAGCAGCGACTGGCTGTCGCGCACGGCGGACAGCGCCAGCCCGCTCTCGACCAGGCTGGAGAGCTTGTCGCGGGCCAGTTGCAGCGCCTCGGTGCGATCGTGGATCGACTGCTTCATCGTGCGGTGGGCGTCGCCGAGCACGTCGATCTCGTAGAACATCGAGGCGACCTTCGGATCGCCGCTGAAATCCAGCTCCTTGATCCGCTCGGAATCCACCGCCAGCCTTCCCAGCGCGCGCGAGGCACGGAGCGACACGCCGTAGGCGAGCGGCAGCGAGATCGCCAGCACCAGCAGCGACACCAGCACGATCTGGTCGCGTACCTCGAGCAGCGGCGCCGAGAAGCTCGACAGCGGTGCGAACGACACCACGCGATAGGTCACGCCCGGCGCCAGCGCCACCTCGCGCACCGCCAGCACGTGCCTCTCGCCGGCGATCTCGATCAGCCCGCCGTTGCCGCTGCGATCCTTCTGCAGCGTCCGGTGCAGCGCCTGCAGGTAGGGGTGTCCGGAATTGCCGAGGCGGGCCAGCGGTGCCACCAGGTCGTTGCCCGCCAGCGGCATCGCGCCGGCCATCGCCAGCACCCGGTCGGCGGCATCGAGCACCACGCTGCCGCCCGGCTGGTCGCCCACCGTGTGGCGCACGAAGTCGGCCAGCGCCACCAGCGACAGGTCGGCACCGGCCACGCCGTCCGCCGCCACGATGCGTTTGACCAGCGTCACGCCGAGCGCGCCGGAGGACTGGAACAGGTACGGTTCGGTCAGGCCCAGCACGCCGTCGGCGCGGGCATCGGCATACCACGGCCGGGCGGTCGGATCGTAGCGCAGCGGGTCGCTGCGCTGGGCCAGCACCGCGCCGTCCCGGTCGAGGAACTGCCACAACTCCTCGCTGCGCGGGCTCGGGCCGTCGATGCTGCGCAGTGCGAAGCGGGCCTGCGGCGGCGCGCCGAGCGCGTTCGCTGCGTTCGGGTCGCCGGGCAGGCCGACGATCTGGAAGAAGCTGCCGTCGGCGAGACCGAAATAGGCGCCGTACAGGCTCGGGTTGGCGCCCACCAGCGCCAGCAGCGTGGCCCGCATCACCGACTCGGTGCGCGGACCGGCCGCGCGGTAGCTGCGCGCCGGCATGCGGGCCACGGTCTCCACCGCCTGGGCGGCGGAGCGGACCATGCCGTCGAGCTTCTGCGCCTGCGCGTCGGCCATGTGGGAGAAGATCGAGCGCGCGTTGTCCTGCGCCACCTGGCCGAAGCGGCCAAGCGCGAACGACAGGAACACCGCCACCAGCGAAACCACGAAGGTCGCCAGCAGCAGCGTCGCCACCACGTGTACGCGCAGTTTGACCGTTTTGCCTTGCAATGCGCCCGTCCTCCGGGCCGCGACGGCCCGCTCGGGCCCAATGATGCATGGGAATCGGCCGGCTGTGGCCAATCGCGCGCGACTGCCGGCAGCCGCGGGCCGCCGCCCGTGACGAACGGCGGGCCGCCGGACTACTTCAGCTCGTCCGGCTCGATGCCCAGCCGTGCGATGCGGTCGTGCAGCGTCTTGCGCGGGATCTGCAGCTGCTCGGCGGCGACGCTGATGCGACCCTGGCTGTCGCGCAGCGCCGCCTCGATCAGCCCCCGCTCGTAGCGCGCCACGCGCTCGTTGAGCGAGCCGGACAGCGCACTGGCCGGCGCACTGGCGACGCCGAGGCAGAAGCGGTCGACGGCGTTCCTCAGCTCGCGCACGTTGCCGGGCCAGTCCTGCGCCATCCAGCGGTCGAGCTGGGCCTGGCCCGGCGCCGGCGGCTGCAGGTGGTAGCGCTCGGCCGCCTGGCGCAGGAAGTGGGCCGCCAGCAGCGGGATGTCGCCCTTGCGCTCGCGCAGCGGCGGCAGCTCCAGGCACACCACGTTGAGCCGGTAGTAAAGATCGGCGCGGAACTCGCCGGCATCCGACAAGGCCTTCAGGTCGGCCTTGCTGGCGGCGACGATGCGGCAATCGACCGCAATCGGCTGGTTGCTGCCGAGCCGCTCGACGACCCGCTCCTGCAGCACCCGCAGCAGCTTGACCTGCAGTTGCGGCGACATGTTCTCGATCTCGTCGAGGAACAGCGTGCCGCCGCGGGCATGCTCGATCTTGCCGATGCGCTTTTTCAGCGCGCCGGTGAAGGCGCCGGCCTCGTGGCCGAAGATCTCGCTCTCGAACACCGTCTCGGGCAGGGCCGCGCAGTTGATCGCGACGAATTCCCCACTGCGGCCGCTGGCGGCATGCACGGCCCTCGCCAGCACCTCCTTGCCGGTGCCGGTCTCGCCGTAGATCAGCACGTCGGCTTCGGTCGGACCGATCGCCGCCACCATCCGGCGCAGCTGCGCGATCGGCGCGCTGTCGCCGAGCATGAAGAGCGCACTCTTCGCCAGCACCTGCTCCTTCAGCCGGCGGTTTTCCAGTACCAGCTCGCGATGCGCCAGGCCGCGCCGCACGACGTCGGCCAGCCGGTCGGAGGTGAACGGCTTCTCGATGAAATCGTAGGCGCCGTCGCGGATCGCCTGCACCGCCATGCTGATGCCGCCGTGGCCGGTGATCAGGATCACCGGGATCTCGCGGTCGCGCGCCATCACCTCGCCGAGCAGCGCCAAGCCGTCGATGCCGGGCAGGCGCACGTCGCTGACGACGACGCCGGCGAACCGCGCGTCGAGGCCGGCCAGCGCGTCCTCGGCCCGCTCGAAGCCGCTCGCCGGCAGCCCGGCCAGCTCGAGCGCCTGCACGACGCCCAGCCGGACCGCCGGGTCGTCCTCGATCACCAGCGTGCGGATCGTCCGCTCCGTCATCGGTCCTTCCTCGCCAGCGGCAGATCGAGCCGGAACCAGGCGCCGCCGTCCGGATTGTTGCCGGCGCTGAGCCGGCCGTCGAGGCTCTCGACGATCAGCTTCGAGATCGCCAGGCCCAGGCCCAGCCCCTTGCCGGCCGGCTTGGTGGTGAAGAACGGCTCGAACAGATGCGGCAGCACGTCCTGCGCGATGCCCGGGCCGCTGTCGTGCAGCGTCAGTTCGGCGCGATCGCCATCGGCCTCGCAGACGATGCGCAGCCGCCCTTCGGCCTGCCCGTCCATCGCGTCGGCGGCATTGCTGACCAGGTTCAGCAGCACCTGTTCGAGCCGGATCGGATCGGCCCGGGCGGTCAGTCCGGCGCTGCGATGCTCGACCTCGACCGCCAGGCCCGGCCGCTTGCCGCGCGTCTCGAACAGCCGCAGCACGTTGGCCAGCGCCTGCTCGACCGCGACCGGGGCGAGATGCTCCTCGCCGCGCCGGGCGAAGGTCTTCAGCTGGCCGACGATGCGGCCCATGCGCTGGGCCAGTTCGCTGATGTAGCCGAGGTTCTCGCGAGCCTCATCGCCGCGGCCGCGCGCCACCAGCGTGGCAGCGTTGTCGGCCAGCGTGGTCAGCGCCGCCAGCGGTTGGTTGATTTCGTGCGTGATGCCGGCCGCCATCTGGCCCAGCACCGCCAGCTTGCCGGCCTGCACGGCACTGTCGCGGGTGCGGGTCAGGATCTGCTCGGCATCCTTCAGTGCCGCGACGCGCTGCTCCAGGCTGCGGTTGGCCTCGGTCAGCGCCTCGGTGCGCTCGGCGATGCGCGCCTCCAGGTCGGCCTGGATCCGCTCCAGCGCCGCCCGCGCCGCCAGGCGGTCCTGCAGGCGCCGGCGACGCAATTGCCACAGCAGGCCGGCGGTCAGCAGCAGCAGCGTCGCCAGGCTGACCGCCACGGCCCGGGTCGAGGCCAGCGCGCGCGCTTCGCCCAACTCGGTGAAGAACAGCAACTGCCAGCCGTAGTCGGGCAGGTCGACGGCCTGCAGCAGGTAGTCGCGCGCGGCCGGCCGGGCCGACACGAAGGGCTGCGAATCCGGCGCCAGCGTCAGCACCTGCGTTTCGCCGGCGCGGGGCGCCAGCGGCAGGCCGTCGGCGCTGCGCAAGGGCGCCAGTTCCTCGTACAGGTATTGCCGCGTGCGCGCCAGCAGCGTGCGGCCGCCCTCCCCGATCGGCCTCAGGCTGCGGAATTTCCAGCCCGGCGAGGAGGCCATCAGCGCGACGCCGAGCGGATCGGACAGCAGCAGCAGGTCGCCGGAGCGGCGCCAAGCGTCCTCGAGGCCGTCGACGCTGATCTTGATCACCGCGACGCCGGCGATGCGCTCGCCGATCACGACCGGTGCCGAGAGGAAGAAGCCCGCTTGCTGGGTCGTCACGCCGATGCCGTAGAAGCGCCCGGGCCGCCCGTCCATGGCGTCCTCGAAGTAGGGCCTGAAGCCGTAATTCTTGCCCACCAGGCTGAATTCGTCGCGCCAGTTGTTGGCCGCCAGCGTGGTGCCGTGGGTGTCGAGCAGGAAGACGAACTGGATCGCGGGGTCGTCGCCGACCCGCTGCAGGTATTCGTTGACCGACTGCTGCAGCGCGCCGTCACCGGGCCGTCGCAGCAGTTCCCGCACGCGGCCGTCGAGCACGACCACGCCCGGCAGCAGGCGGAACTCCTCCAGCGTCTGCACCAGGCTGCTGCGGTAGAAGTCGAGCCGCGCCTCGTTGGCCTGCGCCAGCTGGTCCAGCTCGGCGTCCATGAACAGCCGGTAGGCGAGGCCGCCCGCCAGCAGGCCGGGCAGCAGGACCAGCAGCAGGCGCAGCGCAAAACTGCGCGGCGAATGGGCGGGCGTCATCGAGTCGGCGGATTCGGCATCGGGGCGTAGAAGCATACGGCCGCCGCCGCCCGCAGCGAAACCCGTGTGCCTCGCCTCGGCCGCCATCGGCACGGTTCAGGCGCCGAGCGCCGGCCGGTCCGCCCGTCGGCTGCGCAGCACGACCCAGAGGAAGAAGGCGGCGGCCATGGCGAGGCCGATCTCGTCGGACAGCGGCTGCGCCGCGACCAGCGTGACGGCCGCGACGAAGGCCAGCAGCCGGGCCTGCCACGGCAGCGGCGTGGCGAGGAAGCCGATCGAGGTGGCGCCCCACAGCACGATCGCCATGATTGCCTTGGCGACCACGTACAGCACCGAGGCGATCGTCCAGTCGCCCTGCAGCATCAGTTGCGGCGCATACACCGCCATGTAGGGCACGATGAAGCCGGCGATCGCGATGCGCACCGCCTGCACGCCGATCGCCAGGCCGCTGGCGCGGGCGATCGGCGCCGCGGCGAAGGCCGCCAGCGCCACCGGCGGCGTCAGGTCGGCCATGATGCCGAAATAGAACACGAACATGTGGCTCACCACCAGCGGCACGCCCAGCTCGAGCAGCGCCGGCGCGGCCAGCGAGGAGGTGATGATGTAGTTCGGGATGGTCGGGATGCCCATGCCCAGCATCAGGCACACCAGCATCGTCAGCACCAGCGACAGGAACAGGCTGTCGCGGCCGAGCGTGATGATGACGTTGGCGAAGCTGGTGGCGGCGCCGGTCAGCGTCAGGCTGCCGATGATCACGCCGACCAGCGCGCAGGCGACACCGACCGGCAGCGCGTGCCTGGCGCCCTCGGCCAGCGCCTCGACCGTGATGCGCACGGTGTCGCGGCCGCCCTGCAGCAGCAGGCAGGCTACTACCATCGCCCCGATCAGCGCGTAGAAGACCGTGATGCCCCACTGCGAGAAGGCGCTGCAGGCCAGCCCCAGCGCGACCCAGAACGCGATGCGCAGGGCCCGGCCGGAGATGCGCAGCGCCAGCGCGCTGGCGAAGATCAGGATCGCCGTCAGCGCCAGCCCGACGGTGCCCGAGAAGAGCGGCGTGAAGCCGGCGAACAGCAGCCACACGAGTACGATCAGCGGTAGCAGCAGGTGCCAGTCGCGCCGCACCGCAGCCCACGGATTGGGGCATTGATCCTTCGGTAGGCCGAGCAGGCGGGCGCGGCCGGCTTCGAGGTGCACCATCAGGAAGGCGGTGAAGAAGTACAGCGCGGCCGGGATCGCCGCGGCCAGGCAGACCTCGACGTAGGGCACGCCGATCGTCTCGGCCATGATGAAGGCCACCGCGCCCATCACCGGCGGCATGATCTGGCCGCCCATCGAGCTGGTGGCCTCGACGCCGCCGGCGAATTCGGCCCGGTAGCCGAAGCGCTTCATCAGCGGGATCGTGAACTGGCCGGTGGTGACCACGTTGGCGACGCCGGAGCCGCTGATCGTGCCCATCAGGCCGGACGAAACCACCGACACCTTGGCCGGCCCGCCGCGCGTGTGGCCGACCGTGCCGAGCGCGAAATCGGTGAACAGCCGGATCATGCCGGCCTGTTCGAGGAAGGTGCCGAACAGGATGAAGAGGAAGATGTAGCTCGACGAGACGTAGGTCGGGATGCCGTAGATGCCCTCGGTGCCGAAGGCCAGCTGGTCGATCACCTGGGACACCGCGTAGCCGCGGTGGGCCAGGTCGCCGGGCATGTATTCACCGAACAGCGCGTAGGCCAGGAACAGGCCGCAGATCAGCGGCAGCGCCAGGCCGATGATGCGGCGCGCCGCCTCGAACACCAGCAGCAGCGTGATGGCGCCGACGACCAGGTCGAGCTGGTTCGGGTCGCCGGCACGCAGGATCAAGTCCTCCTCGAAGACCCAGTGGTAGAAGGCCAGCACGAAGCCGACGAGGCCGAGCAGCCACGACGTCGCGCACCTGAGCGGCTGCCGCTCGTCGCCGCGGAACAGGCCGAAGCCGAGCAGCAGCAGGAAGCCGACGTGGACGGCGCGGACGATGCCGGACGACAGCGGGCTGTACGAGGCGGTGACGATCTGGAAGACCGAGAACAACACCCCCACGACGAACAGCAGCCGGGCTGCGCCGCCGGCCTGCCAGCCGTAGGGTCGTACGCGGGAATCGGCGGAATCGGACATGAGCGCTCTCCTGCATCCCGCAGGATGCATTCCTTGGCCGTGGCAGGCAAAAAAACAGCCCCCGGCGAACGGGGGCTCGAAACCCACGCGGGGGCGTGGGCGGAGGGGTATGGCTACTTCAGCAGGCCCGCTTCGCGGTAGTAGCGTTCGGCGCCCGGATGCAAGGGGATCGGCAAGCCGATGGCCGCGCTCTCCGGCTTGATGCCCTTGGCCGCGGCGTGGGCCGCGACCAGCGCATCCAGGTGGGTGAAGATGGCCTTGGTCATCTCATACACGGCGTCGTCCTCGACGCCCTGATGGGTGACCAGGATGTTGCGGATCGCGGCGGTCGGCACGTCCTTGTCCTGGCCGCTGTAGGTGCCGGCCGGGATCGTGCCCGCCTGGTAGGCCGAGTCGCCGATCGATTCGACGACCTCGGCCGGGATCGGGATCACGACGATGTCGATCGAGGTGGACAGGTCGCGGATCGAGGCCACGCCCAGGCCCGCCGACTGCAGCGTGGCGTCGAGCTGGCGGTTCTTGATCAGCTCGACCGATTCGCCGAACGGCAGGTACTCGACCTTGCCCATGTCCTGGTAGGACAGGCCGGCGGCCTTGAACACAGCGCGGGCGTTCAGTTCGGTGCCGGACTTCGGCGCGCCGACCGAGACGCGCTTGCCCTTCAGGTCGGCCAGGCTCTTGATGCCGGATTCCTTCGAGGCGACGATCTGCACGTAGTTCGGATAGATCGCGGCCAGCGCGCGCAGCTTGCCGAGCTTGCTCTTGAAGCCGACCTCGGCATTGCCGTTCCAGGCATTGGAGACGGTGTCGCCGAGCGCGAAGGCCACTTCGCCGCGGCCGGCCTGCAGCAGGTTGACATTCTCGGCGCTGGCCTTGGTCGATTGCACGCTGACCTTGGCATTCGGCAGCGCGGCGCTGAACAGCTGGGACATGGCGACGCCCATCGGGTAATAGACCCCGCTGGTGCCCCCGGTCAGGACAGTAACGAACTTCTGCTCGGCGACGGCCGGCAGCGCGGCGAGCGCCAGCGCGCCGATCAGCAGCGACTTGATCAGTCTCACGGATGTCTCATGTTGTATTCGTGGTGAGGACCGGTACCGGCATGACGCGGGGGAGAGGAAATCCGGTGGGCAGCCGGGCCCGGCCTCGCGCTACCATGTGCAGGTTTCGGGCCAGGCTCCGGCCGCGGCAAGAAAATTCCTGCCAAACAGATACTTGGCAGACAAGGCCGGGTGCCGGCTGCGGCAGGGCCGGCGGAATGCCGCCGTTCCGGGCGGTCCGAATGGCGAAAATCCGCCGCTCGGGACTCGGAGCACGCCCGCCGCGGCGGGAACCAGGACACCGCGCGCGGGTCGATCGATCGGGAGAGCGAACATGGGTGCCAGGAAGATCATTGCCGTTGTCGGCAGCTATCGGCCGGACGGCATGACCGAGCAGCTGGTCGAAGCGACGCTGGCGGCGGTCCGCGCGCAGGGGGCCAGTACCGAGACGGTGCGCTTGCGCGATCTGGACATGAAGCATTGCGCGAACTGTCGCCAGTGCATGCAGACCCCCGGCGATGCGCGCGGCGAATGCGTCATCCGCGACGACGTGCCGGCGCTGCTCGACCGCATCGACCACGCCGACGGGCTGGTGCTGGCGGCACCGGTCAACCTGCGCAACGTCACCGCGCTGACCCGCATCTTCATGGAACGCTGTGCCGGCGCGGCCTACTGGCCGTGGGGGGCGCCGGCGCCGAAGCTCAGGCGCGGCGTCGGCAGCCGGCCGGCGGTGCTGATCAGCGCCAGCGCGGCGCCGGCCTGGATGGCGCGCTTCTTCATGGGGGCGGCCGGCGCGCTGCGCCAGCTGGCGCGGATCCTCGGTTTCGCACCGCTCGGTTTCGTCTGGCAGGGGTTGGTCGATCGCGACCCGATGCCGATCTCCGAGCCGGTGCGCAGGCGCGCATGCGAGCTCGGCGCCCGCCTCGGCCGCCGCCCCTGAAGCGGCGCGCACGCTGCGGCGCCTCGTTCGGCCGGCCCGTTACAATGGGCCATCGAGGAGCCCACGTACCCGGAGGCAGGCATGCTGATCGTTTTCAAGTCGCAGGCGGCAGGCGATGTGATGATGTTCGAGAAGAACGCCCGGCAGATACTGGCGATCGTCGGCAAGGACAAGGACGCCGCCCAGGGCGTCATCACGGTCGAGCAGCTGCCGCAGGCGATCGCGCGGCTGAAGGCCGCCATCGAGGAGGACAAGGCCAGTCGCGCCGACCGCGACTCGGGCGATCCCGATGCGGTGGACCAGGGCACCGGGCAGCCGATGATCTACCTGGCGCAGCGTGCGATCCCGTTCCTGGAGCTGCTGCAGTACGCGCTCGAGGACGAAAAGCCGGTCACCTGGGGCGTCTGAGCGCGGCCCCGATGAGACTGCTGCTGGTCGAGGACGACTCGATGGTCGGCGCCGCGGTGCAGCGCGGGCTGAAGCAGGAGGGCCACGCGGTGGACTGGGTGCAGGACGGCGTCGCCGCGGCCCTGGCGCTGCGTGACAACCCGTTCGAACTGGTGCTGCTCGACCTCGGTTTGCCGCGCCGCGATGGACTGGCGCTGCTGTCCGAGATCCGCAACGCCGGCAGCGCGGTGCCGGTGCTGATCCTGACCGCGCGCGACTCGGTCTCGGACCGCATTGCCGGGCTCGATGCCGGCGCCGACGACTACCTGGTCAAGCCCTTCGACCTGGACGAACTGGCGGCCCGGGTGCGGGCGCTGGGCCGACGCCGGCGCGGCCAGGCCGAGCCGGTGGTCAGCCACGGTCGGCTGCAGCTGGATCCGGCGGCCCATTCGGTGTCGCTCGACGGCGAGCCGGTCAAGCTGTCGGCGAAGGAGTTCGCGCTGCTGCAGGCGCTGCTCGAACAAGGCGGCAAGCCGCTGTCGCGCGGCCAGCTGGAGGATCGCCTGTACGGCTGGGGCGAGGAGGTCGAGAGCAATGCCATCGAGGTGCACATCCACGCCCTGCGCCGCAAGCTCGGCGCCGGCTGGATCCTGAACCTGCGCGGCGTCGGCTGGTACGTGCCCGAGGACGCATGAGGAGCCTGCGTCGCGATCTGCTGGTGTATGTGCTCGGCTCGGTGGCGGCCGCCTTCCTGCTCGGCGGCGCGGCGACCTACTACATGGCGCGCGCCGAGGTGGACGAGGTGATGGACTACCACCTGCGCCAGTTCGCGCTGTCGCTGCGCGACCAGCGCTTCGGCGAGCCGATCACGCCGCCGGCCGGGGTGCCCGAGGAAGCGCTCGACATCGTGATCCAGATCTGGGATTCGCGCGGCCTCAGGCTGTACCTGTCCAACCCCCACAGCCAGCTGCCGTCCACCGCCCAGCTCGGCTATTCGAACGCGCTCACCGACGAGGGGCGCTGGCGTATCTTCGCCGTGGCGATGCGCGACCGCGTCGTGCAGGTGGCGCAGCCGATGCGGGTGCGCAGCCAGGTCGCGGCCTCGGCGGCGATCCGTACGCTGATGCCGCTGTTCCTGATGCTGCCGCTGCTGGGCGGCATGATCTGGTACATGGTCGGCCGCGGCCTGCGGCCGCTGGACCGGCTGGCGCGCGGCGTGGCGGCGCGGCGGCCGGACGCGCTGTCGCCGCTGCCGGCGCAAGGCGTGCCGGCCGAGGCGCGGCCGCTGGTGGACGCCCTCAACGAGCTGCTCGGCCGGCTCGAGCGGGCGCTGGCGACGCAGCGCGCCTTCGTCGCCGACGCCGCGCACGAGCTGCGCACGCCGCTGACGGCGCTGCAGCTGCAATTGCAGCTGACCGAGCGGGCGGCCGACGAGAGCGAGCGCGCCGAAGCGCTGGGCGAACTGCGGCAGGGCCTGCAGCGGGCGATCCACCTGGTCGGCCAACTGCTCACGCTGGCTCGCCAGGAGCCCGACAGCGCCGCCCGCCCGGCGATGGCTACCCTCGACCTGGGCGAGCTGGCGACGCTGGCGATGAGCGATCACTCGGCGCTGGCACACGCCAAGCACATCGACCTGGGGCTCGAGCGCCGCGACGACGGTGCGCTGGTGCACGGCGATGCCGCCGCGCTGCGGACGCTGGTCGGAAACCTGCTGGACAACGCGATCCGCTATACGCCGCAAGGCGGTCGGGTCGACCTGTCGGTGCTGCTCGACGGCGAGCGGGTCACGCTGCAGGTCGCCGACAGCGGTCCGGGCATTCCGCCGGTCGAACGCGAGCGGGTCTTCGACCGCTTCTACCGCCGCGCCGGCCAGACCCAGCCCGGCAGCGGCCTGGGGTTGGCGATCGTCAAGGCCATCGCCGACCGCCACCGGGCGCAGATCGAAGTGGCCGCGGCCGGCGGCGGCGGGCTGCTGCTGCGGGTCGCTTTTGCGCGCGCGGTGGCCTGAGCCTCGGCCAGCCGGCTCAAGAAGCCGCGCCGCGATGCCGTCAACGGGCGCAGGCCATTGAGCTGGAGCGGGCAGGCAAGATGCCGCAAAAACGTGTTCTGATCGTCGACGACGTCTCCATCATCCGTGCCTACGTCAAGGCGGCACTGAAGGACGAACCGCTGCAGGTGGTCGAGGCCGGCAGCGCTCAACTCGGCCTCGACACCCACGCCGCCGCGCCGGTCGACCTGATCGTCTGCGACGTGAACATGCCGGGCATGAACGGCGAGGCCTTCCTCGCCCGGCTGCGCGAGGCCGGCGACCAAACGCCGGTGATCATGCTGACCGCGGAAGGCGACAAGGAAGTGGTCGGCAAGTTGATCAGGCTCGGCATCCAGGGCTATCTGCTGAAGCCGTTCAAGCCGGCGCTGCTGGCGGAGCGGGTGCGCGAACTGCTGTCGGTCGCGCCGCCATCCGCCGGAGAGCCGCCGCCCGCCGCGCAGGAACCCGCCGATTGAGCGCGCCCGGCGGCATGCCGCCCCGTCCTACATCTGCTTACATCGCCCGCGGCAGGTCTTAAGTCTGGTTTAAGTCCACCTCTCCGATAGTCGATCCCACAGCGCGGGAAAACGCGCAAACGACAAGATCGACGAAAGGAGAACAGTCATGCAAGCCAAGTACTTGCGCCGATCCGTGGCGGCCCTGGCCGTCGCGGCCGCTGTCGGGACCAGCTATCAGCTCGGGCGCGTCGCGATGCCGGCGGCCCAGGCCGCACCGGCCACCGCTGCCGCGGCCCCCGCCACCCCTGCCGCGCCGATGCCGACCGTGACGCTGCCCGACTTCCAGAGCATTGCCGCCCGGCTCGGACCGGCAGTGGTCAACATCTCGATCGAGGGCACCGTCAAGACCGTCGCCCAGAGCCCGTTCGGACCGATTCGGCCGGGCGACCCGTTGTCGGAATTCTTCAAGCGTTTCGGCCCGGGCATCGGCGTTCCGGGCGGCGAGCGCGTGGTGCGCGGCCAGGGTTCCGGCTTCATCATCAGCGGCGACGGCGTGATCCTGACCAACGCCCACGTGGTCGAGAACGCCAGCACGGTCACGGTGCGGCTGACCGACCGGCGCGAATTCACCGCCCAGGTGATCGGCATGGACCGGCCGACCGACGTGGCGGTGCTGAAGATCGACGCCGAGGGACTGCCCACGGTGCCGCTCGGCAATCCGGACAGCGCCCGCGTCGGCGACTGGGTGCTGGCCATCGGCTCGCCGTTCGGCTTCGAGAACAGCGTCACCGCCGGCATCGTCTCGGCCAAGTCGCGCTCGCTGCCGGACGAGGGCTACGTGCCGTTCATCCAGACCGACGTGGCGATCAACCCGGGCAACTCGGGCGGACCGCTGATCAACATGGCCGGCCAGGTGGTCGGCATCAACTCGCAGATCTACTCGCGCTCCGGCGGCTACCAGGGCCTGTCGTTCGCGATCCCGATCGACGTCGCCGAGGGCATCAAGGACCAGTTGCTGGCGGACGGCAAGGTCACGCGCGGACGCATGGGCGTCGGCATCCAGGACCTGAACCAGGCGCTGGCCGAGTCCTTCGGCCTGGATTCGGCCCGCGGCGCGCTGGTCACCCAGGTCGAGAAGGACAGCCCGGCCGACAAGGCGGGCCTGAAGTCCGGCGACGTGATCCTGGAACTGAACGGCAGCCAGGTCGGCCGCTCGGCTGAGCTGCCGCCGCGCGTCGCCGCGATCAGCCCGGGCACCGAGGTCGAGCTGCTGGTGTGGCGCGACGGCGAGCGCAAGAAGCTCGACGTCACGGTCGGCAAGCTCGAGAGCCAGCAGACCGCCAGCGCCGACGACGCCGACGCCGGCCAGGGCCGCCTCGGTCTGGCGCTGCGGCCGCTGACGCAGGACGAGCGGCGCCAGTTCGGCGCCGGCGAGGGACTGCTGGTGCTGCAGGCCGACGGCCCGGCCGAGCGGGCGGGCATCCGCCCGGGCGACGTGGTGCTGGCGCTGAACGGGCGCGCGGTGGTCGACGTGGCGGAGTTGAAGCGCCTGCTCGACGGGGCCGGCCGGCACATTGCGCTGTTGATCCAGCGCAATGACGCGCGGATTTTCGTGCCGGTGGAACTGGGATGAGTTTCAGCAGGGCGGCCTGGTCCGCCCGCGCAGCGGAGGAGGCGGAGATGACGGGTATATCCCAGGCCACGATCAGGCAGTTCCTCAGGACCGCGGCCGTCGCGCTGGCGCTCGGCAACGAGGCGGCGCAGGCGGCCGGCGCCGGCGAGGCCGAAGCGCTGATGAGCGCCACCGACAAGAAGGCATCCACTCCGGCACTGGCGCAACAGGCCGGTTCCGGGAGACAATTATCGATTCCCCCCGGCAACGAGGCCCAGCCGATTCGACGGCAGGGAAGCCGGCCGTCCGCCGGTCCGCCCGGCGGCAACCCCGAGGCCTGAGCGGGAACCGGCCCGGGCAAAATTTTGTGGGTTGTCTCTTGTCAGAGCATAACTCGCCCCCAACTCGAGTAACTTGATGCCTGCCCGTCGACAAGCATTACAACCCGGCGGGATACGAACGGAGCTTGCAATGAATCGCCAGACCGACAACACGATGCGCCAGATCCTGCGCACCGCAGCCTTCGCGATCGCCGTGCCCACGGCGGCCAGTTCGGCGGCCGCGGCTGCGCTGAGGCAGGAGGCTGCGGACGCCACGCCGCTGTTTCCGCTCAAGCTGGCGCCGAAGATCGGCAGCACCGAGGAGGACGTGGCCGAGCCGATCAGCGTGCGCGTGCTCAACGCCGAAGGCCGCTGCGTGTTGAATGCCCGCACCCACGGCAAATGCACGGTCGGGCCGCTGCCGGCCGGCGAGTACGTGGTGCAATTGCAGGCCGGCTCGTTTGCCGAGGAACACGCGCTGCGGCTCGGCAGCGGCCGGCGCGGCCTGCTCCGATACCACCTGGGCGCCTGACTACCGCCGCCACTCGACAGGGCCGGGTCGATCCCGGCCTTGTCCGTTTACCGCCCCGCCGGCGGCCAACGGCCGACGCGGTGGTCGATCGCAGCGAAGACGCTGACACCGGCCGCGTCCAGCATCTCGATGCGCAGCCGGTCGCCCGCCGCGGTCGAGCGTCGCCAGCTTCACGGCGCAACGCGCCGGCGGCTAGAACAGTTCGACGTCGTCGGCGCCATTCGATCCGCCGTCGCAGCGGTAGCGTTCGAGTGCTTCGCGCACGCTCATGCCGCGCATCACGGCCTCGAACATCTCGTGCTCTTCGCGCGTCGAGTAGCGCGCCCGGATGCTCTCCTGCAGCGCCGCCCACTCGGCCGGCTGGTACAGCCGCACCCGGTCGCCGACCAGCTCGGCGAGTGCATCCAGGCCGTGGCAGACGTGGGCCAGCCGCTGCGCCAGCTTGTCGTAGAACTGGAACGCGACGATCGAGGCTCGCACCCCGGCCAGCGCTTCCTCGGCCCTTGCGGCGAGTTGCGCCTTGAGCGGCGCGCTGCCGCCGCTGTCGGGCAGGGACTCGACGCAGGCCGCGATCTGTTGCATGTTGCCGGCCAGCGACGTGAAGCCGCCGCTCAGCACCGCCACCGAATTGCCGCCGTCGTGCATGGCGGCCTCGATCTGGCCGGCGGCCAGATCCAGCATCAGTACCGTCTCGCGCACCTGGCTCCAGTCCAGGTCGGGCGTTCTGGCGCTGCTTGCGCGCCCGGCTTCGCGGTCTTCCATCATGCGGGATTCGTCAAACGAGTCGATGAGCAAGTTCTTTCGGCACAGCGGGCGGCCACTTAAGGCGATCTTCGTTTGCCTGCTGGCTGCGCTGGCCGGCGGCGCAAGCGCCCGGCCGGCACTGGTGGCGCTGGACGTCGGCCATACGCTGGCCGCGCCGGGCGCCACCAGTGCGCGCGGCGACAGCGAGTTCGGGTTCAACCTGGCGCTGGCGAAGGATCTTTCGCAGGCGCTGATGGCGCGGGGCCTCGGCGTGCGAATGATCAACCAGGACGGGCTGGTGGCCGATCTGCGCGAGCGCCCGCTGCAGGCCGCCGGTGCCGACCTGCTGGTGTCGATCCACCACGACTCGGTCGGCGAGGACGAGCTGCAGCGCTGGCGCTTCGCGGGACGCGAGCTCGACTACAGCGACGCCTGGGCCGGCCATTCGCTGTTCGTCTCGCGGCTCGGTCCGGACCTGCCGCGCAGCCTGCTGTGCGCCCGCGCGATCGGCGCCCGGCTGCAGCGCCTCGGCTTCGTGCCGACCGCCAAGAACGGCCGCCGCCGCGCCTGGGCTGACCGGCAGCTGGCGGTGCACTACTACGACCGGCTGGTGGTGCTGTACCGCACGACGGTGCCGGCGCTGCTGATCGAGGCCGGCGTGATCAAGAACCGCGACGAGGAAGTGCTGCTGCGCGACCCGGGCCGGCGGCGACGGATGGCCGACGGCATCGCCACCGGCATCGCCGCCTGCCTGTCGGTCGAACCGCTGCGCGGACGCTAGCCCGCCGCCACGGCGGCGGAACCGCCGACGAAGCCCGGCTCGGTTTCGAGCTCGATGCCGAAACGCCTGCGCACGTCGGCGCGGATCGCCTCGGCGGCGCGGCGCACGTCGCAGCCGAGCGCGCCGCCGCGGTTCACCAGCACCAGCGCCTGTCCCTCGTAAGCCGCCACCGGGCCCAGCGCACGGCCGCGCCAGCCGCACTGCTCGATCAGCCAGCCGGCCGCCAGCTTGATCCGGCCATCGGGCTGGGGATAGGCCGGCAGGCCGGGATCGGCCGCGGCGATGCGCTGCCAGCTGGCCTGGTCCACCACCGGGTTCTTGAAGAAGCTGCCGGCGTTGCCGATGCGGGCCGGGTCGGGCAGCTTGCGGTTGCGGACCGCGATCACCGCCTCGGCGACCTCCTGCGGCGTCGGCTGCTGCCGCTCGGCGGCCGCCAGTTCCTCGGCCAGCTCGCGGTAGCCGGTACGCGGCTGCCAGTCCCGCGCCAGCCGGAAGCGCACCGCGCTGATCAGCCAGCGACCCTGCTCGCGCCCCTTGAAGACGCTGTCGCGGTAGCCGAACTCGCACTCGTCGGCCTCGAAGCGGCGGCTGGCGCCGCTGGCGAGCTCGACCGCGTCGAGCGAATCGAAGCATTCGGCCATCTCGAGGCCGTAGGCACCGATGTTCTGGATCGGCGCGGCACCCGCGGTGCCGGGGATCAGCGACAGGTTCTCCAGCCCGGGCCAGCCGCGCGCCAGCGTCCAGCCGACGAAGTCGTGCCAGTTCTCGCCGGCGCCCGCCTCTACCAGCCAGCCGCGGCGGTCCGAACTCAGCAGGCGGCGGCCGCGCAGCGCCACCTGCAGCACCAGCCCGTCCACGTCGCCTTCGAAGATCGTGTTGCTGCCGCCGCCGAGGACCAGGTGGCCGTCGGCGAGCGCGCCGCCGGCGATCAGCTGGCGCAGCGCCTGCAGGCCGTCAATGCGGGCGAAGCGGCGGGCGCGGGCCGGCAGGCCGAAGGTGTTCAAGCGCAGCAGGGAAACGTCGGATTCGATCAGCGGCATGGCGCGTCGCGGGGCGAGTCAGGCCCGCATGGTGCACGCCGCCCGGGCGCGGGTCAATTCGGCTGTCGCGACACGTCCCCGCCCGCGATCGGGAAGACCCGGTCGTAGGCCAGGTTGAACAGGAACGCATACCCCACGTAGGCCAGCGCCAGCCCCAGGTCGGCCAGCAGCGCGGTCAGCCAGTCCATGCCGGTCCACCACATCACCACCGGCAGCGACAGGAACAGCAGGCCGAGTTCGAAACCGAGCGCCTGTGCAGCCCGCAGCGGAAACGGCCGGCAATCGGCGCTGCGTCCTGTGAGCCGGCCCTCGATCAGGTCGAAGCAGGTGTTGTAGGCGGCATTCCAGGCCGCCGCGAGGGCCGCCAGTATCGCCAGCAGGCCGAGCGAGTCCGTCAGCGCGACGCCGGACACCCACATGAACGGCGGCGTAATCAACAACAGGCCGCCCAGCTCGAACAGTAGGATCTGGCGCAATCGATCGAACAGCGAACGCAGGGGCGGCTGGCGGGGCACGTCCGGCTTCCATTCCAAAGCGAAGGACCATACCCGAGCGCCGTCCCGGCGCCAATGGCTGCCGCTGCTAGCGGCGCGGCACGAGGCCGGCGGCGTCAGGTGTTCGCCGACGGCGGCTCGCTGCCCAACTCCTCCGCCAGGCAGCCGACCGGCGGCCCGAGCGTGCCCTGCGCGTCCTCGAAACGCACCAGGAAGATCTC
This sequence comes from Rhodocyclaceae bacterium, assembly GCA_050305135.1. Taxonomy (GTDB): domain Bacteria; phylum Pseudomonadota; class Gammaproteobacteria; order Burkholderiales; family Rhodocyclaceae; genus Cognatazoarcus. Next base: position 20,766 of record JBNLET010000128.1, read on the forward strand.
CTCGCCCGGATCGATCTCCGAGTGGCCGTTCATGACCACCACGCCCCGCGCACCGGCATCCGCCAGCACGCCCGCCTCGTCCATGTCCGGGATGCCGCCGTCGTTGGCGATCACGGATTGCGCGAACACCATCTCGCCGACCCGGTAGCTCGCTTTCATTGCGCCGCTCCTCAGTCCCACACGCCGGCCGGCACCAACAGCCGCGCGACCGGCTCACCGCCGAGCAGGTGCTTGTCCACCAGCTCCTCGACGTCGGCCACGTCGACGCCGCCGTACATCGTGCTGTCCGGATAGACCAGCACCGTCGGTCCGCCCGCACAGGGGCCGAGGCAGCCGGTGTTGGTGAGCAGGAAGTCGTTCCACAGATTACGCGCCTGGAAGACGTCCATGAAGCGCTGGTAGACCTGCGCGCAGCCCTTCTCGCCGCAGGATCCGCGCGGGTGTCCGGGCGGGCGGGACTGCACGCAGACCAGCACGTGTTTCTTCGGTTTGGCCATCGTCCTTGCTCCGTGGGTGTCGATGGGGAGCACGGCGCAGGAATCGGGCCTGCCGACGAACATCAATCAACTCAATGTCTTGTCGACCGTTCCAGATGTCGCGTTCGCGACAAGCGGTACCCGCCGGGACGTTTGCGACAGCCGCCCGGCGGGCGCGGCGCTCAGCCGCGCAACTCGGGCAGGGCCTCGCCTTCGGGCACGAAGCGCAGCGCGACGCCGTTGTTGCAGTAGCGCTTGCCGGTCGGCGGCGGGCCGTCGTCGAAGACGTGCCCCTGGTGGCCGCCGCAGCGCTCGCAGTGGTACTCGGTGCGCGGCAGGATCAGCTTCCAGTCGGTCTTGGTGCCGAGCGCGCCGGGCAGCGGTTGGAAGAAGCTCGGCCAGCCGGTGCCGCTGTCGTACTTGGCCGCGCTGCCGAACAGCGGCTGGAAGCAGGCCGCGCAGAGGTAGGTGCCGTTGCGCTTCTCGTGGTTCAGCGGGCTGCTGCCGGGCCTTTCGGTGGCCTCTTCGAACAGCACCGCATAGGCCGCGCCGGACAGCAGTGCGGCCCATTCCTTCTTGCTCTTGCGCAGCGGCATCGATGCTTCTCCTTGGCGTGCCATGGCCGGCAGGCTGCTCGCCAGCAGCAGGCCGGCCAGGCTGCCGAGCACGTCGCGTCTTCTCATCGTCGCTCTCCATCGTGAGACGGCGTCCGAGCCGCCCATCACGATATCAGACCGGTCGGGCCGCCCGGCGCTTACACCCGCTCCCGCGCAGGACGGGCCGTTTGCCCGGGGATGCATTGGATCCGGGCCGCCGGCCGAGGTTCATCGCGCCCGCCGCCACAGCGGCGACAGCGCCGCCAGGCCAAACAGCGGACCCGGCAGCAGCAGCCAGGCGACGTGGTCGCCCCAGCGCTCCACCAGCTGCGTGCCGAGCCAGATCGAGACGGTCGTGATGGCGAAGCCGACCGAGTTCTGCAAGGCCAGCGCACTGCCGACGATCTCGGTCGGGCAGGCGCGTGCCGACAGGGCCGAGAAATGCGGCGAGTCGGCCACCGCCGCGGCGCCCCATACCAGCAGCAGCGCGTACAGCGCGCCGGGCCGCCAGCCGCCGGCGAGCGGCACGAGCGCACAGCAGGCCGCCGAGCTTGCCAGCGCCAGTGCCGCGACGCGCGCGCTGCCGATCCGCCGCGACAGCTCGCCGCCGGCGATGCAGGCCAGCGCGCCGCTGCCCATCACCGCGAAGGCCACCGCCGAGGTGCCGCCGAAGGCCTGCGCCAGCCCGTTCTGTGCCGCCAGCAGCGGGACCAGCGTCCACATCGCGTAGAGTTCCCACTGGTGGCCGAAATAGCCCAGTGCCGAAGCCCGGAAAGCGGGCTCGCGGAAGGCGTTCAGCACCCGGCCGAGGCGCAGCGGCGGCGAGCCGGCGCGGCGCTTCAGGTGGGGGCCGTCGCCCAGCGCCAGGATCAGCCCGGCCGCCAGCAGCGCCAGCGCCGAGGCCGCCAGCGGCGGGGTGCGCCACGACCAGTCGCCGCCGGCCCAGCGCACGCCGTGCGGCAGCGCGGTGCCCAGCACCAGCATGCCGACCAGCTGGGCCAGCGCCGCGCCGGCCCGCTCCGGCACCCAGCTGACGACCAGCTTCATGCCGAGCGGGTACACCCCGGCCAGGCAGAAGCCGACCGCGAAGCGCAGCGGCATCGCGCTCTCCATGCCGCCGGCCAGCAGCGCGAAGGCGGCATTCAGGCCGCTGCCCAGCACTGCGCACAGCGCGAAGATACGGCTGGCCGCAAAGCGGTCGGCCAGCCCGGTCAGCGAGAAGAACAGCGTGCCGCAGATGAAGCCGGCCTGGACGGCGTTGGTCAGCCAGCCCAGCTCGCCGGCGCCGATGCCCCATTCCCGCGCCAGCGCTTCGGCGGCGCTGTTGGCCGAAAACCACAGCGAGGTGCCGAACAGCTGGGCCAGCACGATGGTCGGGACGGGCGGCAGGCGCATCGTCGCAGTATCGGCGCCGGCCGGCGGCGCTTACAAGTCGACGCAGATGCGGGCGCGGCGGCGCGGCATAGTGCCGCCTGTCCGCGCCCGCGCACCGAACATGTTCTCTCTCCGTACTGCCGCCGGCTGGCGCTTCTTCCTGATCCTGCATCTCGCGCTGGCGCTGGCGCTCGGCCTGTGGCTGCTGCGCCAGACGCGGCCCGTGGCGCTGCCCGACGCCGCCGACCAGCCGATCGCCTGCGTCTCGTACAGCCCGTTCCACCGCCCCGGTTCGTCGCCACTCGAGCCGCATGCGACGGTGCCCGAGGCGTGGATCCGGCAGGATCTCGCGGCCTTGTCGCGGCGCACCGGCTGCGTCCGCATCTACGCCGTCGACAAGGGGCTGGCGGCGGTGCCGGCGGTGGCCGAATCGCTCGGCATGAAGGTCATCCTCGGCGCCTGGATCGGCCGCGACGAGGCCGAGAACCGCCGCCAGCTCGACCGGGCGGTGGCGCTGGCGACGCGCTACCCGGCCACCGTACGCGCGCTGCTGGTCGGCAACGAGGTGCTGCTGCGGCGCGAACTGCCGCCGGAGCGGCTGCGCCAGCTGCTGCTCGAGACCCGCGCCCGCGTCTCGGTCCCGGTCAGCTACGCTGACGTGTGGGAATTCTGGTTGCGCCAGCCGCAGCTGGCCGAGGCGGTGGACTTCGTCACCGTGCATATCCTGCCGTTCTGGGAGGACGAACCGGTGGCGGTCGAGCAGGCGGTGGCCCACGTCGCGGCGGTGCGCGAGCGCGTCGCGAGCGAACTCGGGCGGCCGGTGCTGATCGGAGAAAGCGGCTGGCCGGCGGCCGGCCGACAGCGCCGCGCGGCGGTGCCGGGGCGGCTCGAGCAGGCCCGCTTCGTGCGCGAATTCCTGCTCGCGGCCAATGCCGGCGGCTGGGACTACAACCTGATCGAGGCCTTCGACCAGCCCTGGAAGCGACGCCTCGAGGGGACCGTCGGCGGCTATTGGGGGCTGTACGACGAGCACTTCACGCCCCGCGTCACGCTGGCCGGGCCGCTGGCGGCCCGCGACGGCGCGGGATCGCTGCCGCTGACGGCGATCGTCGGCGCGCTGGCGCTGGCCGTGCTGGCCCGGCTGGCGCGCCGGCCGGCGCTGCAGGGCGCGGCGCTGGCGGCGGCCGGGCTGTGGCTCGGCCTGGTCGGCGGCCTGATGATCGAACATGCGAGCCTGGCCTGGCGGGACGCGGCGGAAGGACTGCTGCTGGCGCCGGCGGCGGCGACCGGCCCGCTGTGGCTGGCGCTGTTCGCGCTGTCGCCGCGACTGGGCGATCGCGGCTGCAAGGCGCTGGAGTGGTTGCGGCTGGCGCTGCTGTTCTGCGCCGCGGTGGCCGCGCTGTGGCTGGCGGTGGACCCGCGCTACCGGGATTTTCCGCTCTGGATGTATGCGAGCGCGGCGCCTGCGCTGCTGTTTGCCGGCCGGGCGGCGAATGCCGCGCGGGCACTCGACCTGCGCATCTGTGCCACCGTGCTGGCCGTCGCCGGTGCGTTGCGGCTGCTGCCTGAGCCGGCCAACGGGCAGGCCGTGGCCTGGTTAGTGACGTGCCTGGTGCTGGCGGCGGGCGGATGGGCGGCGGGCCAGCAGCAGCAGCGCCAGTAGCGCTGCCACCGAGGCCAGCT
>JBNLET010000129.1:0-3751 GCA_050305135.1 Rhodocyclaceae bacterium
GCTCGCGGATCAGGCCGTCGGCGATCTGGGCTAGGTAGCGCAGCGAGAATTCGCGGTAGGCGTCGTGCGCCATCACGCCGCCCCAGGAATCGAACACCATCACCGCCTGGGCGCCGGCCTCGATCTGGGCGTTCAGGTAGCTGATCACCGAGCGGGCGGCGACGTCGAGCACCCGGTGCATCAAGTCCGGGCGGGAATACATCAGCGACTTGACCAGCCGGTAGTCGCTCGAACTGCCGCCTTCGACCATGTAGCAGGACAGCGTCCACGGGCTGCCGGAGAAGCCGATCAGCGGCACGCGGCCGTCCAGCGCGCGACGGATCTCGCTCACCGCGTCGACGACGTAGCGCAGTTCGGCGTGGGGATCGGGCACCGCCAGCCGGGCGATGTCGGCTTCGTCCTTCAGCGGCCGTTCGAACTTGGGGCCCTCGCCTTCGGCGAAGTACAGGCCCAGGCCCATCGCGTCGGGCACGGTCAGGATGTCGGAGAACAGGATCGCGGCGTCCAGGTCGTAGCGGTCGAGCGGCTGCAGCGTGACTTCGCAAGCCATCGCGGGGCTCTTGCACAGTTGCAGGAAGCTGCCGGCGCGCTTGCGGGTGGCGCAGTACTCGGGCAGGTAGCGGCCGGCCTGGCGCATCAGCCACATCGGCGTGTATTCGGTGGGCTGGCGCATCAGGGCGCGCAGGAAGGTGTCGTTGCGAAGCTGGCTCACGATTGCATTTCCAGGTTGCCGGCCGGCGCGGCCGAATCCCGGGATTATCGCGTTTTTCGCCTCTCGCCGCAGCGCTCGGGTCGGCACACGGCCTACTTGCGCCAGAAGGCCGGCGTCAGCACCACCAGCAGCGTGAAGATCTCGAGCCGGCCGAGCAGCATCGCCAGCGTGCACACCCAGGTGGCGAAGTCCGACAGTACCGAGTAGTTCGACGCCGGCCCGACGCCGGACAGGCCCGGCCCGGTGTTGTTCAGGCAGGCCACGACGGCCGAGAAGGCGGTCACCAGCTCGACGCCGCTGGCCGACAGCACCAGCGTCAGCGTGACGATGCTGACCATGTAGATGAACGAGAAGCCGAGCACCGCGTGCAGGATGTGGTCCGGGATCTGCTGGTCGCCGAGGCGCACCGGCAACACCGCGTTGGGATGGATGGCGCGGGCCAGCTCGCGGTACACCTGCTTGTACAGGATGATCGCGCGCATCAGCTTGATGCCGCCGCCGGTGGAGCCCGAACAGGCGATGAAGCTGCCGAGGAACAGGATCCAGATCTGCGCGAACATCGGCCAGAACGTGTAGTCCGAGGTGGCGAAGCCGAGCGAGGTGGCGAGCGAGATCGAATGGAAGGCGACGTAGCGCAGCGTCTGCCAGAAGTCGCCGTAGGCGTTGTGCGGCGTCAGGTAGATCGAAATCAGCAGGATGCTGCCGGCCAGCACGCCGAAGTAAAACGGCAGCTCGCGGTCGTGGCGGTAGGGGCGCACCGAGCGCTGGTAGAGCGCCATGAAGTGGGTGCCGTAGTTGATGCCGGAGAGCAGCGCGAAGCCCATCACCACCAGCTCGATGTCGAGGCTGTTGTAGTGGCCGATGCTGGCGTCCTTGCTCGAGAAGCCGCCCAGCCCCATGATCGAGAAGGCATGCATCAGCGAGTCCCAGACGTCCATGCCGACCAGGTGCAGCGAGGCCCAGCAGGCCAGCGTGAACACCAGGTAGACCATCCACAGCCCCTTGGCGGTCTCGGCGATGCGCGGCGTCAGGCTGGCGTCCTTCATCGGCGTCGGCGTCTCGGCCTTGAAGATCTGCCGGCCGCCGATGCCCAGCAGCGGCAGGATCGCCACCACCAGCACGATCACGCCCATGCCGCCGATCCAGTGCATGAAGGTGCGCCAGAAATTGAGCGACAGCGGCAGCTCGTCGAGACCCGACAGCGCCGTCGCGCCGGTGGCGGTGAGGCCGGAGGTGGCCTCGAAGTAGGCGTCGGTGAAGCTCAGGTCCTGGATGTGGAAGTACAGCGGCAGCGCGCCGAACAGCGGCAGCACCATCCAGGTCAGCGCCACCAGCAGGAAGGCGTCGCGCGGTTTCAGGTCGCGCCGGTGGCGGCGCGTCGCGAGCCACAGCAGCACGCCGGTGGCCAGCGTCGAGGCCAGCGCCTCGTCGTAGGACAGCGTGGCGCCGTCCTGCAGGAACCAGGACACGCCGAGCGGCACCAGCATCAGCAGGCCGAAGAACACCACGATGATGCCGAGCGGATTGAGTACCGGCGACCAGTTGCGCAGCGCGCCCGGCGCGAGGTCGCCTTCGGGCTGTCGCGGGCGCGGCGGGGCGGCGTGCTGCAACTCGTCCATCGTTGCGCTACTTGCGCCAGAAGTAGGGACTGAAGACGACCAGCAGCGTAAAGATCTCGAGCCGGCCGAGCAGCATCGCGAACGTGCACACCCAGGTCTGGAAGTCGTTCAGCACCGCGTAGGTGGTGGACGGGCCGACCTGGCCGAGGCCCGGGCCGGTGTTGTTGGCGCAGGCCACGACGGCCGAGAAGGCGGTGATCGGATCCAGGCCGGAAGCGACCATCACCAGCGTCAGCGTGACCAGCACCACCATGTACATGAAGCCGAAGGCCAGCACCGCGAACAGGATCGGGCTCGACACCGCGGTGCTGCCGAACTTGATCGGCGACACCGCGGCCGGGTGCAGCGAGCGCTTCAGTTCGCGGAAGACCTGTTTGTAGAGGATCATCGCGCGCATCATCTTGATGCCGCCTCCGGTCGAGCCGGCACAGGTGGCGAAGCTGCACAGGAACAGCAGCCACATCGGCGCGAAGGTCGGCCACAGCGCGTAGTCGGTGTTGGCGAAGCCGGTGGTGGTGGCGAGCGAAACGGTGTTGAAGGCGGCGAAGCGCAGAGCCACCGTGAAGTTCGGGTAGTTGCCCTGCAGGTACAGGTAGGCGGCCACCGCCAGCACGCTGCCGATCAGCACGACGAGATACCAGCGCACCTCGGGGTCGTGCTGGTAGGGCTTCAGGCTGCGTTCGCGGATCGCGACGAAATGGGTGGCGAAGTTGAGGCCGGCCAGCGTCATGAACACGATCGTCACCGCCTCGATGGTCGGCGAGTTCCAGTAGGCGAAGCTCTGGTCGTGGGTCGAGAAGCCGCCAAGGCCCATGGTCGTGAACATATGCACCACCGAGTCGTCCCAGCTCATGCCGGCCCAGTGCAGTGAGAACACGCACAGCACGCTGATCAACGCATAGACGGTCCACAGGCCCTTGGCGGTCTGGGCCATGCGCGGCGTCAGCTTGGAGTCGTTCATCGGTCCCGGTGCTTCGGCCTTGAACAGCTGGCGCCCGCCGACGCCGAGCAGCGGCAGCACCGCCACCGCCAGCACGATCAGGCCCATGCCGCCGAGCCACACCAGCAGCATGCGCCAGAAGTTGATCGAGTAGGGCAGCGCGTCGAGGCCGGAGATGACCGTCGCTCCGGTCGTCGTCAGGCCGGAGACGGCCTCGAAGTAGGCGTCGGTGAAACTCATGCCCGGCAGGTAGAGCCACAGCGGCAGCGCCGCCACCGCGGGCAGCATGGTCCAGGTCAGCACCACCAGCAGGAAGCCGTCGCGGGTGGTCAGCTCGCGGCCGTGGTGGCGTGACATCCACCACATCACCAGCGAGGTGCCGAGCGTCAGCAGGAAGGCTTCGTCGAACACCGTCTCGGCGGCTTCGTGGCGCCACCAGGAGATCGAGATCGGGGCCACCATCGTGGCGCCGAAGATGCC
>JBNLET010000130.1:0-52597 GCA_050305135.1 Rhodocyclaceae bacterium
TGCCTCCCCCCAACCCTGGGGCCTGACCGGTACGGAGTGGGGAAGTCTCCATCTAATCCCCGGCGCCGATGGAGATCCCCGCGCCGCAACAGGTGGATTCCGGCGGCCCCTCCAAGTGGCATGGTTGCTGCAACGGGTCGAACTGCCGCGTGGTTCGAATGCGACGCCCGTCAAATGGGGAGGCGAATCGCGCGCTGCCCGGTGAATCGCGTCCTTCCTGGCGGCAACGACGGCGCGGTCCGAACCGGTGGCGCACAAATGCGGCGCTGCCGCGGAACGGAACCGGCAGGTCCGCGAGCGGGCGGAGTTGGCAGACGTGCTGCGCGGCCACCGAGGCGGCCCGCCCGCCATTCCGACCCGGCGCCGCCGGTTCCGGCCGGCGCAGCGGCAAACGGATGCGGATGCGCCCCGGCCGCTTCCGGGACGGGCGGCGGATCGACGAAGACCGTCGAGCAGCGGCCCGCCGGGAGCGGGTTCGACACGCCATGGGCGCCATCGACAGGAGAAATCATGAGCCATAGCCTCACCCCCCTGATCGTCGCAGTCGGACTTGCAGTGGCGAACCTTTCCGTTGGGCGCGAGGTGCCCGAGCCGCAGGCCGTGGCGGCCGGCACGCCGGCCGGCGGCCGGATCGCGGCGGTCGAACGCAAGCCGTCCGACGCCAGAGCCTACTTCACCGATCTCGAAGTGCTGGACCAGGACGGGCACCGCCTGAAGTTCTACAGCGACGTACTGGCCGGCAAGGTGGTGATGATCAACTTCATCTACACCAGCTGCGAGGAATCCTGTCCATCGATCACCCGGGCCATCGTCGATGTCAAGGAGTGGATCCCGGAGCTATTCGGCAACCCGGTGCACTTCGTCTCGATCAGCGTCGATCCGGCCACGGACACACCGGAGCGGCTGCGGGCTTTCGCCAAGAAGTACCACGCCGACGTGGAAGGCTGGACCTTCCTGACCGGCCGGCCCGACAACGTGGTCCGGATCCTGAACAGGCTCGGCCATTTCGCCGACGGGCGCGACGCCCACTCGACGCTGCTGATCGCCGGCAACGTACCGGCCAGGCGCTGGAGCAAGATCCGCCTCGGGCCGCCGGCCGTGGCGATCGCCGAGCGGTTGCGGGCGCTGGCCGCCGCCGGGATGCAGGCACGTGCTCAGGACTGAGTCGATCGCCGCACCCCTGCTGGCCGGGCTGCTCCTTGCCCAGCCGGCCGTGGCCGGCACGCGCCCCGTCCAGGTCTTGCCGGAGCATCCGGTGCAGTGTGCGACACCGGGCGTCGACGACGGCCGCGTCCGGATCGGCACGTTGCTGCCGCTGCGCGGTCCGCTGGCCGACGCCGGGCAGGCGGTGCGCGATCTGCTCGAAGGGCTCTTCGCCCGCATCAATGCCGCGGGTGGCGTGCATGGGCGCCGGCTCGAACTGGTGGTGGCCGAATACGTCGGCGAGCCGCAGCGCAGCCTCGACAACCTGGGCCGCCTGCTGGCCGGCGACGGGGGCGTGCTTGCGCTGCTGTCGCCGTTCGCGGCCGGCTTCGAGCATGAATTGACCGACCTTGCCAGAGCGCGCGGACTGCCGGTGATCGCACCGGTGGTGCTCGAACTGGACAACCGGCCGGCCGCCAACAGTCACGTCTTCCACCTGCTCTCGGGCGGTACCGAACTGGCGCAGGTGCTGGCCGACTATGCGCTCGACTCGCTCGGCCTGGCCGGCGACCAGATCGTGCTGCTACAGACCTCCGACGCTGCCTCGCAGACCGCCGGCAGCGAAGTCGCCGCCCACCTGGCCGCCCGCAAGGCCGGCACGCCGCAACGGGAAATCGTCCGCGCCGGGCCGGCCGAACTGGATCGCATCGTGGCGGCTTCGCGGCAGTGCGGCGGCAAAGCCCTGATCCTGCTCGGCGGCGGCGTCGATCCGGCCGAGGTCGGCAAGGTCGCCGCACGGGCCGGCTGGTACCCGGAACTGCTGGTGCCGGGGCCGTTCGCGACGCGGGGCGTGATGGGGCTGCCGCGGGGCTTCGCCGGCAAGGTTTTCGTCGCCTATCCGAATCTGCCGGTCGATCGCGACAAGGCCGATTGGGCGCGCTACCAGGCCCTGCTCGAGCAGGCCGGCATTCGCCAGGCGCCGCATGCGACGCTGGTGGCCAGCTACTCGGGCGCGGAACTGCTGCTCGAGGCCCTCAAACGGGCAGGCCGCGAACCGAGCCGCGAGTCGATGCTGCTCGGACTCGAAAAAATGCAGGATTTCGATTCCGGCCTGTTGCCGCCATTCAGCTACGACGCCACCCGCCGCATCGGAGCACTGGGCGGCTACGTCGTCGGCGTCGACCTGGCACTGCGCGTCTATCGCCCGATCGGAGCCTGGCGCAGGCTCAACTGAGGCGCGGTCTCAGCTCTCGGCCATGCTCTCGCGGTCTGGCGCGCCGGCTGCGGTCGGTGGCAGGGTGCGGATCAGGCCAGCGCGCGTTCATACCACGACTTGCTGCGATTGACGATGGCCACCAGCCACAGCATCACCGGCACTTCGATCAGCACGCCGACGACGGTCGCCAGCGCGGCGCCGGAGTCGAAGCCGTACAGCACGATCGCCACCGCCACCGCCAGCTCGAAGAAGTTCGATGCGCCGATCATCGTCGACGGTCCGGCGACGCAGTGGGCGACCCGGAAGCGGCGGTTCAGCCCGTAGCCGAGGCCGGCGATCAACAGCCCTTGCAGCAGGATCGGCAGCGCCAGCATCGCGATGATCAGCGGCTGCTCGACGATCGCCTGGCCCTGGAAGGCGAACAGCAGCACCAGCGTGGCCAGCAGCGCGACGATCGAGAACGGCCCGATCGTCTCCAGCGCCGCCCGGAAGCGGGCCTCGCCGCCGCGCAGCAGGCGGCGCCGCACGAGCTGCGCGATCGACAGCGGGATCACGATGTACATCACGACCGACAGCAGGAGCGTGTCCCACGGCACCGGGATCGCCGACACGCCCAGCAGCAGCGCGACGATCGGCGCGAACGCGAAGACCATCACGAGGTCGTTCAGCGCCACCTGGGTGAGCGTGAAGTTGGCGTCGCCGCGGCACAGGTTGCTCCAGACGAAGACCATCGCGGTGCACGGCGCGGCGCCGAGCAGGATCAGGCCGGCCACGTAGCTGTCGATCTGCTCGGCCGGCAGCCAGGGCGCGAACAGGTGGCGGATGAAGAGCCAGCCCAGGAGCGCCATCGTGAACGGTTTGACGGCCCAGTTCACGAACAGCGTGATGCCGATGCCGGCCTTTTGCCGCCGCACCTCGTGCAGCGAGTCGAAGTCGATCTTCATCAGCATCGGGATGATCATGACCCAGATCAGCAGGCCGACCGGGATGTTGACCTGGGCGATCTCCATCCGTCCGACCGCCTGCGCCAGCGCCGGCATGGTCTGGCCGAGCACGATGCCGGCCAGGATGCAGAGCGCCACCCACAGCGTCAGGTAGCGCTCGAAGACGCTCATCGGCGCGCCAGCCGCCTGCTTGCCGAGTACCTCGCACTGGGCGCTCACCGGACTACCCTCCTGTCGCTGCGCGACATCCTCCCCGAGGGAGGAAGAGCGCCCCCTTCGGGCGGCCGGGCGGGGGCGCATGCCGGCTCCCCGCGGTCCATGGTGGTCGCGCCGATGCGTTCCAGTTCGTGCCGGATCGCGAGCCGGTCGAGGGTCGCCAGCGGCAGCGCGACGAACAGCTCGACGCGGCGCCGGATCTGCGCGAAGACCTGGCCGAATTCGAGCTGCCGGTCGGTCTCGCTGCCCTCGAAGGCGGCCGGATCCTCGAAGCCCCAGTGGGCGGTGATCGGCTGGCCCGGCCACACCGGGCAGAGCTCGCCGGCGGCGTTGTCGCAGACCGTGATGACGAAGTCCATCGGCGGCGCGCCGGCGGCGGCAAACTCGTCCCAGCTCTTGCTGCGCAGCCGCATCACCGGATAGCCGATCGCGCGGCAGTTGTCGACCGCCAGCGGATGCACCCGCCCGGTCGGGCGGCTGCCGGCCGAATAGGCGCGGAAACGCCCCTGGCCGAGCACGTTGAAGAGAGCCTCGGCCATGATGCTGCGGGCCGAGTTGCCGGTGCACAGCACCAGCACGTTCCAGATCTTGTCGCTCATCGCGTCGTTCCTACCAAGAGAGGAGAGGGATATTCGGCACCGCCGGACCTTGCGATCTCATTTCACCTTGTCCTGCGCACGCCGCAAGGCCGTGGTGCTCGCCCGGGCGGTCCTGGGCAGGCAGGCGCCGCCGGCGCAGCAGTTGTCGGTCAGGAAGGCGATCAGCTCGTCCATCGCCTCGAAATCGGCCGAATAGAAGATGAAGCGGCCGTCCTGCCGGCCGTGCACCAGGCCGACGCGGGCCAGATGGGCGATGTGGAAGGAGGCGGTGGCCGGCTGCAGGCCCAGCCGCTGCTGGATGGCGCCGGCCGCCACGCCCGCCGGCCCGGTCTCGACCAGCAGTCGGAAGATCGACAAACGGGTTTCGTGGCCCAGCGCCGAGAGGCGTTCCGCGGCATTCAACGTATCCATGTTTCCAGTATTGTCGAAATATTGTGCGAGCGCAACGACTGCCACGGCGAGCCGCGGCGCACGACACCGGCCCGGTGAAGCGGTCCGGCCGGGACCGCGGCGGGCGGGCGGATTGTACCGGGCGCGCCGCGCCGTCCGGCGGCAGCATCGAGGCCTTGCACGGGAGAAGTTCGTGAATCTGCTGGATTCCCTCGCTCCGCTGGCGGCGTTCATGTTCGCGGCCTCGATCACGCCCGGCCCCAACAACCTGATGGTGGCCAGCGCCGGCGCTCGTGCCGGCTATCGCGCGACCTTGCCCCATCTGCTCGGCATCGGCATCGGGCACAGCTTTCAAGTGGGCCTGTGCTCGCTCGGGCTCGGTGCCCTGTTGCTGGCGCAGCCGGAACTGGTGGTGCTGGCGAAGGCCCTGGCGACCGCCTTCCTGTTGTGGATGGCGTGGGGCATTGCGGGCTCGCCGCCGCCGGCCGGCGAGGCGCCCGGCGTCGCTCGCGGACCGCTCGGATTCCTCCCGGCGGCGGCCTTCCAGTGGATCAATCCGAAAGCCTGGGCAATGGCCCTGACCACCTCGGGCGCGCTGCTGCCCGACTGGCCCGACCGTGCTGCGGCCGTCGCTGCGGCCTGTCTGGTCGTGGTGCTGGTCAATTTTCCCTGCGTCTCCGCCTGGGCGGCGTTCGGAGCGACGTTGCGCCGCCGCCTGCGGCGCGCGATCCACTGGCGGATATTCAACCTCGTCATGGCCGCTGCGCTGGCGCTGACCGCAGTGTGGATCCTGCGGTCCTGACCGGCGCCGGCCGTCGGCGTACGCCGTGCCGCGGCGAGCGTCGCGGAGGCCGCAGCCGAGGGGGCTGCAAACGGGGGCTATGCGCTCGCCGCCGTCGTGCGGGCAGGCTCGGCGGCGCCGATCAGGTCGAATACGTCGGCCTCGACGATCTCGAGACCCAGCTTGCTGCAGAAGCGGCGCTCCTTGTCGTTCGGCTGCGGGATCAGCACCCAGCCGGCAGGCCTGCCGGCGCCGAAGACGATGTCGGCCATTACCATGCGCTCGGTATCGCGATTGAGCCGCAGCCCCATCAGCAGGTATTGCCGGCCCTGGCGCATGTCCTTGATCTGCGGCGGAATCGCGAAACCGCCCATCAGCTCGGTGATGTAGTCCACGTAGTCGGCGTCGGAGGCGATGTAGTGGGCCTCGGGCCGCGGCGTGCCCATCGGCTTGAACAGCACCGGCAGGCCCATGTCGAGCGTTTCGGTCTCGCCGTATTCGCTGCCGTTCCAGCGGTACAGCTTGTAGCGGAACGGCGTGCCGCCGATGCGCGCGATGCCGACGATCAGGTTGTGCCGCGTGCCGGTGTAGCTGTCCTGCAGCTGGGTGTCGCGATTGATGTCGATCACGTAGCCGGGCCTCAATTCGGCCAGCCAGTCGTGCACCGCGCCGCGGGTCCACGCGGTCTCGCCGTAGCTGCGGGTCAGGAAGCGGGTCACGGTGCTGCGACCGCGCTTCAGTTCGACGTTCATCGCGGCGCGCGGGAATTCGTACATCAGCTTCGGCGCCATCGGGCGGCCGTCGTTCATGGCCAGGATCAGTTCGTCGCTGGTGGCTGGCATCGGCTCGCCGCTCGCCGCATTGCGCACGTCGGCCAGCACGCCGGCGCCCAGGTAGGGCACGATGCTGCCGTCGCGGATGCCGGCGGTCAGCTTGTCTCGCAGTTCGGGGGTCATGGCTGCTGCTCGCTGTTGGAAGTCACATGGCGACACGGGCAAATTCCGGACCCGACGCCGAATGTATTGATCGGTCGGCGGTTTTTTCGCCGCAGCGGGCGGGAACGATTGTGCGGTCTACGACAGGAGGCGGGCCAATGTCGCGCTTCGTCCGGCATTCCCGGCGCGGCGGCGCTTGGCCGGGCGGGACCGCTCAGATCGGCTGTCGGTCGTCGTCGGTGGGTAGTAGCCTGCCGAGCAGGCGGGCCGCGTCGAACAGGGCGGCATTCAGCGCCGAGATGCTGACTTCATGGTAGCGGCGCGCCGCAGAGGTCTCGAGAAACGCGACGTAATCGGCGAGCTCGCGGTCCGGCAGCGAGTGGTAGGCTTCCACCGACATCGCCAGCGACAGGCGGGTGAACGACGCGATCAGGGCGGGACGCTGCTGCTCCAGCTGCGCGTGCAGTGCCGAGCGTGCCGCCGCGTCGGCAGGCAGCCCCTGGGCCAGGCGCCGCCCCTGTTCCAGTCCGAGCGTGGTATTGACGATCAGATCGGCCGCCAGCTCGGCTGCGCGGGTAGCGGCGATGGCCCGCTGGAGCAGCGTCCGGCGCGCCGGCGAGAGGGCTTGCAGCAGCGGCTCGTTGGCCTCAAGCAGCGTCGCGATGTCCCGTTCGTCGTCGAGCGAGACGAGTTCCAGCCGGGTCACCCGTAGCCCGGCCTCGCTGCGGTACCAGGCGAGCAGCCTGGCCGCGGCCGCCGGTTCGAGCGCTTCGCTGAGCCGGTCGCGCACCGTGGCTCGCAGCCGCTCGGCGGAGTAGGCCTTGCCGACGGCCTGGTAGATCTGTTCGGTAGTCTCGGCGTCGAGCGTCTCCGCGCCGGACGACAGGCCTTCGCGGAAGCCGCTGTCGATCTGCTTCGGCAGGCTGTCGATGACCTGCCACAGGCCGGACAGGTGCATCAGGTCTTCCGATACGCCACTGTCGATGCCGGCCCGGGCGAAGCCTGCGAACAACAGAACGAAGGCGGCGAGGCTGAGCTGGCGGGCGAAAGGCATGGCGCTTCGGTCGGTCGCGGTGGCGGGATCAGGTCAACATCATAAACGAACAATCGTTCGTGCATGCGATGGGCATCCGCCGGCGGCGGCCGATCCGTTTTCAGCCCGTCGCCGGCGACAGGGCCGAAATCTGCCGGTCATGCAGCCGCGACAGCGTGGCGAGCATCGTGAGTGCGCCGATCAGCGCACAGAACATGTCGGCCTGGGTGTCCCACGGATCGCCCTGGGTGCCGAGGAACTCGATGGCGCCGCCGCCCATCGCCAGCGCCGTCCACCACTCGATCAGTTCGTAGCAGGCGCTGATCGCCAGCGCCACGCAGACCACCAGGAAGGCCGCCATGCGACGGCCGCGGACGAAGCGGCCGCGCAGCAGGATCTCGCGCGCCGCCAGCGCCGGTACGAAACCCTGGAAGAAGTGGCCGATGCGGTCGTAGGGATTGCGCGCCAGCTCCAGCCAGTCGGCGATCTGGAAGCCCAGCGGCACCCGCGCGTAGGTGTAGCTGCCGCCCAGGATCAGCACCAGCGCGTGCGCGCCGATCAGCAGGTAGAGCAGCGGCGTCAGCGCAAAGCGCCGCCGCGTCAGCCACAGCACGGGCAACACGATCAGCACCGGCAGCACTTCCATTAGCCAGGTCGGCCGGTCGTATGGAGCGATGGCGGAGACGGCCAGCGCAACGGCCAGCACGAGCGTGAGCGGCAGCAGCAGCGGAGGGCTGGCGGGCATCGCGGGCTCCCGGGTCGGTACAGGTCACGCCATGATGCCAAAAGCCGGCGCCCGGCGCGCCGGACGCCGAACCCTCAGTGGGTCGCCGCCACCGCCGGCATGCTCGCCTCGTGGTGGAACAGGTGCAGATCGGTGTTGTCCGGCGATCGCTTGTGCCGCGTCGCAAACTCGCGGATGCGGGCCAGCAAGGTGTCGAGGATCGGCCCGTCCAGCGCCAGGCCGAGCTCCTGGTAGGCCCGCTGCACGGCGCTGGCACCGGAGTGCTTGCCGAGCACGATGCTGTGCCGGCGGCCGAGCAGCAGCGGGTCGATGCCCTGGTAATTGGCCGGATTCTTCAGCAGGCCGTCCACGTGGATGCCGGCCTCGTGGGTGAATACCGCGCTGCCGACGATGCTCTTGTTGGCCGGCACCGGCCGGCCGGAGGCCCGCGCCACCAGGTCGGAAATGCCTTGCAGCGCCGCTTCCCTGACGCCGGTGTCGAGCTCGTAGAGCTGCTTCAGCCCGACCACCAATTCCTCCAGCGCTGCATTGCCGGCCCGCTCGCCGAGGCCGTTGACGGTGGTGTTCACGTGGGTCGCGCCGGCCCGGGCGGCGGCCAGCGTGTTGGCGGTCGCCAGACCGAGGTCGTCGTGGGCATGGAACTCGAGTTCCAGCGCCGAGTGGGCGCGCAGCCGCGTGATCGCCTCGAAGGTCGCGAACGGGTCGAGGATGCCCATCGTGTCGGCGAAGCGGAAGCGGCGCGCGCCGGCCTCGGCGGCCACGTCCAGCACCCGGCGCAGGAAAGCGGGATCGGCGCGCGAGGCGTCCTCGCCGCCGAGGCAGACTTCGGCACCCATGTCGCGGGCCATGCGGACCAGCCGTGCCAGTGTTGCGAGCACCCAGCGGCGGTCGCGGCGCAGCTTGTTGGCGATCTGCAGGTCGGAGACCGGCATCGACAGATTGACGAGGTCGGTGCCCATCGCCAGCGCGATCTCCAGGTCGGCCTCGCACATCCGTCCCCACACCATCGTACGGGCCGCCGGCCGGGCCGACACGATGGCGCGGATCACCTCCTGTTCGGCCGCGCCCATGGCCGGGATGCCGATCTCCAGCTCGGGCACGCCGGCGTCCGACAGCGCGTGGGCGATGGCGATCTTTTCCTCGGCCGTGAATGCCACGCCGGCGGTCTGCTCCCCGTCGCGCAGCGTGGTGTCGTTGATCGTCACTGTGCCCATGGTGTGCTCCACGATTGTCCCCGCGCTACCGCGCAAGTCCTGCGCCAGTCGAGCCAGACTAAAAAAATCATTAAAAAACATTTCATTGTGGGATTTCGCCGGCGCGATTGTCGGCAAGCCGACACGCTGCGGACGACAAATCCCGGCCGTTGTCGTTCGGTGCGGCATCGGCGTACCAGTTGTTTGTCATGCCATTGGCAGGTCGTTGCATATTTGTCGGTGCCGGGCCGGATGCTAGCGTCGTGGCCATCGACGGGGCTCGGAAGCGCGTACGGAGGGCCGATGACTCACCAGGGCGGTGGCGACAAGGATGCATTGTGGTCGATGCTGAGCGAGGTCGGACTGCCATGGCGTCCGCCCGCCGCCGACGATTGCCTGCTGGCGATCGATGATACCGACAATCTGGATTCGCGCGGCACCGGTTTTCGGGCCCGCGAGCTGGCACTCGAGTTGGCGCGCAACGGCCTCGGCCGTCCGCTCGTCGTGACGCGCCATCAACTGCTGGTCGATCCGCGCATTCCCTACACCTCGCACAACAGCTCGGCCTGCCTGCTGCTGACCGGCGTGGCCGAGCCGCGCCAGGTGTTCGAATGCGGCAAGGCCTACCTGGCCCGCGCGGCCGCCGATGGCTCGGACGCCGGCATCGTGCTCGGCCGGGTCGGCGGCATCGACGAAGCGGTGCGGGGCTGGGGGCGGCGCGCGCAGCGCGAGGTGCTGAGCAAGGAGGCCGCCTACGCGCTGGCGGATGCCTGTCGATTGTCGATGGCGGAACTGACCGGCGAGGGCATCGGCGTGATCGGTGCGCTGGCCGCGGTCGGATTGCATCACGCCGGCAGCGACGGGCGCTGCCTGTGGGTGCGGGGCCTGCGCGAAGCGGCCGGCCGGACTGCCAGCGCGGCCGAACTGGCCGAGCTGGGCGGCCTGTCGGTGCGCAATGCGGCAGGCAAGGGGCAGCCCGATGCCGGGCAGCGGATCGAACTGGGCGAGTGGCCGCGGGCGGTGTTTCTCGAGCATCGCCCGGTGTTGCTGGTGGAGGAAGCGAAGCATGAAGATGGAAATCCTGCATGGCGGGTGGTCCCGCGCGAACTCATCAAGCGGTACTAGCCTCGCCGAAGCGTCGTTGCACAGCCAGTGGCTGGTGCTGCTCGGCGCCGGCGCGCTGGCCACGCTGATCCACGAGGCCGCGCGGATCGGCCTGCACCTGCCGGGTCGCCACGGCATCGAGTGGCTGGCGATCCTGCTGCTGGCGCGCACCGCCTCGTCGCTGCGGGGCGCGGCATTGGTGGTGGCGGTCGGTGCGATCCTGGCCTCGATGGCGAGCGCGGCTGCGCACGAGCCTCTGTCGATGCGCTGGCTGATCTATCTGCTGCAGGCCGGCGCGATCGATGCGCTGTTCGTCGCCTGGCCGTCGCTGTTCCGCAGCCTGCCGGCCCTGCTGCTGACCGGCGCCGCGGTCCATGCGGTCGCGCCGCTGACCAAGCAGGCCGTGCATGGGCTGAGCGGCATGCCTTTCGGTTCGCTCTCGCAGGGCATCGGCTATCCGTTGCTGAGCCACATGCTGTTCGGCGCCTGCGGTGCGCTGGCGGCCTGGTTCTGCATGCGGCTGGCCCGGCGCCGCGCGGCCCCGCAAGACTGATCCCCCACCCACTGCATGCGTCCGCGCCACGGCGAGCCGTGGCGCGGCATCCCCGCTCTCGTCCACCGAATGGAAACCATGAACATCGATGCCCTTCTTCGGCCGCGCCTGCTGGCGCTCGCCGTCCCGCTGATCTGCGGCCACGCGCTGGCGGCCAGCCAGGCCTACCGCATTGCGGAAGTCGAGATCGAAGCCGAACCGATCGCGATTCCCGCCGCCAGGCTGGCGACGCGCTATACGATCGATGCCGCCGCGATCGAGGCCTCGGGCGCACGCACGCTGGACGAGGCGCTGGCGACGGTGCCGGGGCTCAACGTGCGTACCGGCGCCGACGGCACGCCGCGCATCGACGTGCGCGGCCTGCGCACGCGCCAGATCAAGCTGCTGGTGGACGGCGTGCCGTTCAACTCGGCCGACGACGGCCAGTTTGATCCGACGATGATCCCGGCCGCGATGATCGAGGAGATCCGGGTCGTCACCGGCGGTGCCTCGATCCTCTACGGCGAGGGCGGCACCGCCGGCATCATCAACGTCGTCACGCGGCGCGGCGAAGGCAGTCCCTCCGGAAGTATCGACGCGCAGATCGGCAGCGAGAGCGAGCGCACCGCCAGCGCCTTCGTCGGTGCCGGCAACGGCGCGGCCGACTGGACCGTCGGCGTGGCCCACAGCGAGCGGGACGGCTTTCCGGTGTCCGACGACTTCGAGCCGACCGAGGCCCAGCCGGGCAGCCTGCGGGTCAACAGCGATCAGCGTCTCAGCAGCGCCTACGCCAATCTGGCGCTGACGCTGTCGCCCGAACTGCAACTCGGCATCGGCGTCAATGCCGCCACCGGCGAGCGCGGTTCGCCGCCCAGCGCGATCGACGACGGCAGCGACGTGTTCGCCCAGCGGCCGCGCTACGAGCGCTTCGAGGACATCCGCAATGCCGGTCTGCATCTGGCGCTCGACTGGGCTGGGCAAGACACCGTGGCGCGCGCCTGGCTGTACCACAACCAGTTCGAGCAGAACGAGTTGCGCTTCGACGGCGACGATTTCGCACTGCTGCAGGACAACACCGTGCGCGGCGGCTTCGACCTCGACAAGCGCAGCCGCACCACCGGCCTGCACGCGCAGATCGAGCACGCCTATTCGAAGGCGCTGTCGGTCGGTGTGGCGGCCGATACCCGCCGCGAGTCGCTCAGCACGGAGGGACGCATCCGCGACGTCGCGAGTACCTCCGGCGGTGGCGGCGGCGGTGGCGGCGGCGGTGGCGGTGGTGGTGGTGGCGGTGGTGGTGGTGGTGGCGGTGGTGGCGGTGGATCGACCGCCACGACCTACTCGATCCGCGGCGTCGACGAGTCCGACAGCGTCGGCGTGGACAGCGTCGCCGCCCGCGTCGACCTCCGGCCGGACGTCGCCAGCGGCATCGAGCTGCGCCTGGGCTGGGTGCGCCAGCGGCGCGACGATGACGACGAGAGCGCGCCGATCGCCTCGTTGAACGCCTATCGCGAATTGTCCGAACGGCTGCGACTGCGCGGCGCGATCAGCCGGCGGGTACGCGCACCGAGCGTGGCGCAACTGTACGACGCCGCGCGGGGCAATCCGTCGCTGAAGATGGAGCGCGTGACAAGCGTGGAGGTCGGTGCCGATTGGCGGCTCGACGCTGCCCAATCGTTGTCGGCGACGCTGTTCCAGTCGCGCATCAAGGATTTCATCGAGAACGACTCGGATCTCGGCATGTCGGTCAATCGCGACCGCTACCGTTTCATCGGCCTGGAACTGCAGGCGCACCTCGTGCCGCTGACGGGACTCGCGCTGGTGCCGGCCTACACCTGGCTCGACAGCCGCGACGATTCGCCGGGCGCCGAGATCGACGAACTGCAGTACCGCCCGCGCCACAAGTTCAGCCTCGACGCCCGCTGGCAGGCCACACCGGCGCTGAGCGTGGCGGGCAGTGCGGTGCACGTGCGCGAGCAGGTCTTCTTCGCCCGCAGCGGGCCGGCACGGACCGGCGAGCTGGATCCCTACACGGTCGTGAACATGAAGATCAGCTACGCGCTGATGCATGGCAGGGCCAGCATCCACGCCGCGGTGCAGAACCTGTTCGATCAGGACTACGAGACCAGCTACGGCTTTCCGCGCGCCGGCCGCACGGCGCAGATCGGCGGCAGCCTGAGCTTCTGAGGCGGGCGCCGGCGGCGGGCGGCGGCACCTCGTTCAACCGGCCACCGGCTTGACGCGCGCGGCCGCCTCCTTGGCGCGGGCGCGCGCTTCGTCCACGTTCTCGCCATTGGCCACCGCGACCCCCATGCGGCGCCGGGCGAAGGATTCCGGCTTGCCGAACAGCCGCAGGTCCGAGCGCGGTACGGCCAGCGCTTCGGCCACGCCCTCGAAGGCGATGCCGCGGGCCTCCATGCCGCCGTAGATCACCGCCGAGGCGCCCGGCTCGCGCAACGAGACGTCCACCGGCAGGCCGAGGATCGCGCGGGCGTGCAGCTCGAATTCGGAAAAGCGCTGCGAGCACAGCGTCACCAGGCCGGTGTCGTGGGGGCGCGGGCTGACCTCGGAGAACCAGACCTCGTCGCCGCGCACGAACAGTTCGACGCCGAACAGGCCGCGCCCGCCCAGGTTGCCGGTGACGGCCGCGGCGATCTCTTGCGCGCGGGCCTTGGCCGCCGGGCTCATGGCCTGCGGCTGCCAGGATTCGACATAGTCGCCGGAGACCTGGAGGTGGCCGATCGGCTCGCAGAAATAAGTCTGCACGTCGCCGTTCGCATCGCAGGCGCGGACGGTCAGCTGGGTGATCTCGTACTCGAAATCGACGAACCCCTCGACGATCACCCGTCCCTGGTTTACGCGGCCGCCCGAGGCGGCGTAGTGCCAGGCCTTGTCGATGTCGTCGGCAGCGCGCAGCATCGACTGGCCCTTGCCGGAGGACGACATGACGGGCTTGACGATGCACGGGTAGCCGATCTCGGCGACCGCGGCGCGCAGTTCGTCGAGCGAGTCGGCAAAGCGGTAGGACGAGGTCGGCAGGCCCAGTTCCTCGGCGGCGAGGCGGCGGATGCCCTCGCGGTTCATCGTCAGCTGGGTCGCCCTGGCGGTCGGGATCACCTCGGCCAGGCCGTCCGCCTCGATTCGCTGCAGCATGTCGGTGGCGATGGCCTCGATCTCGGGCACCACCAGGTGAGGCCGTTCCTTCTCGACCAGCGCCCGCAGCGCGGCGCCGTCGGTCATCGGGATGACGTGGGCGCGGTGGGCCACCTGGTGGCCGGGGGCGCCCTGGTAGCGGTCGACGGCGATCACCTCGACGCCCAGGCGCTGCAGCGCGATGATGACTTCCTTGCCGAGTTCGCCGGCGCCGAGCAGCATGACTTTCAGCGCACTGGGCGCTAGCGGGGTGCCGAATCTCATCGAATCCTCCTGGTCCGGGGCGCGGGACAGCCTGCGAAACCCTGGATTCTATGCGCTGCGCCCGGTAGCGCGCGAGCCGGCCTCAGCCGCCGCCGTGGCGGCGGCGGATGTCCGCCAGCACCTCCAGGTCGATGCGCGCGTCGTCGCGGATGCGATTGTCGTAGTTCTCGACCGCCATGAAGCGCGCCATCGCCTGGATGCAGGCCTCGTCCCAGATCGGGCCGGGTGGCAGCGCGCGGTGGCCGGCCTCGGCGAGCACGGCCTTCAGTTCGGCCGCGATGGCCGGGTCGATCGGCACGACGTTGCACTCGTCGGACGGAAAATAGGACATCCGGTGCATCTGGTAGCAGCGGGCCAACTCGTCGATCGGCTGCGGATGGTCGTAGACCGAGATGTCCACCTGGCGGCCGTTGCGTCCGCCGTAGCCGCCGCCGGGCTTGACCACCAGCAGCGCAGCCGACTGCTGGCCGCGCAGTTCGCCGCCGGCATCGCGCCCCGCCGCCAGTGCCGCGATCAGGCGCTCGGACAACTCGCCGGCGGTGCCGTCGAAGCTGCCGACCATCGCCCTCAGCACCTGCTCGCCGGCCAGCGTGTTGCCGCTGGCGACACATTGGCGGCCGACGATCGCGCCGGCCCAGCCATCCCAGCTCGCAACATCTTCACCGGTGTGGGCGCAGGGCGGGCCGTCGGCCGCCATGATGGCGAGCTGACGCTGCGCGCGGGCCGGATCGCCGCGCAGCAGGATCGCCAGCGTTTCTTCGGCGCTGGCGCCGAGGGCGAGCAGTTCCAGGCCCTGGCGGCCGTGCTCGGGGTCGGCGAAGGCCTGTGTCGTGATGCAGCCGGCACCGGCCCGGCCGTGGACCACGATGCTGCCGACGCCCGGGAATTTGGATTGGACGGCGATGCCGATTTCGCCGCTGGCGCCGTCGCGCCCGATGATCGAGTAAGTCATGGATGCCCCGCGTTGCTGAAGGTCTTGGGCGCTACCGCGCGCCCCGCCCACAACTAACGCAGTGGCGGCGCAGATTCAAGTCGCGGGGGACGGTCCGTGTCGCAGCTACGGCCCGTGCAGCGCGGGTTTCGGCCCGAAAACAATAACCCGCCAGGCGGCGGGCTTGTCGGCGGGGCCCGTCGGCTCAGAGCCTGATGGCCTCGAGCGCGATCAGCAGCGTCACGTCGTCCGACACGTAGGGGGCGTACTTGCCGGCATTGAACTCGCTGCGCTTGATCGTGGCGGTGGCGTTGGCGCCGATCGCCTCCTTCTTCTTGATCGGGTGCGGCATCGCGTGAAAGCTGGTGACCGTCAGCGTGACCGGCTTGGTGACGCCCTTGATCGTCAGATTGCCCTCGACCGTGGCCGGCTGGTCGCCCTTGAACGTCACCTTGGTGGACTTGAAGGTGATGGTCGGGAAATCGGCCGTGTCGAAGAAATCCTTGCCCTGGATGTGCTCGTTGAAGGTGTCGTAGCCGGTATTGACCGAGGTGGCGTCGATCGTCACGTCCACCGATCCGGTCTTGGCCTCCCGATCGATCGTCACGACGCCGCTGGTCTTGTTGAAGCGGTGGATCTGGTTTGAATAGCCGAAATGGCTGTACTCGAAGCGCGGTGCGGTGTGGGTCGGGTCGATCTCGTACGACACCGGCGCGGCGAAGGCCGTCGCGGCGAAGGTGGTGGCGAGCAGGCTGGCGAGGGTGAATCTCTTCATCGATGACTCCTTGTCTATCATGGGTTTGCCGAAATCAGCGGGCCGGGGCGGCGATGCGGTAGCGGATCTCGATCTCGTCCGCCACGACACTGGTGTCGCCCCAGATGCCTTCGCCGATGTCGTAGTCGCTGCGCTTGATCTTGAAACTGCCGCTGAACGCGCCGCTCGCGTCGCCGGGTTCGAAGCTGGCCTCGGTGCTGATGTCATGGGTGGTGCCCTTGATCGTCAGCTTGCCGCTGATGCGGTAGCGCTGCTGGCCGAGCGGTTCGACCGAGGTGGACTCGAAGCGCGCGCGGGGATGCTTGGCGACGTCGAACCAGTCGGGGCCGGCCACTTCCTGGTTGGCCTCCTCGAGCCCGGTGTCGATGCTGGCCAACTCGACCTGCAGATTGGCCTTGCCTTCGGCAGGCTTCGACGGGTCGAAGCGGATGTCGCCGTCGAAGGTCTTGAAGTGGCCTTCGACCGGCACGTTCATCTGCTTGGAGACGAACACCACCTGGCTGCGTTCGGCCGCGAAGCCCGTGTATTCGATCGCCGCCGCCGGCAGCGACACGGCCAGCAGGGCCGCGAGCAATGGAAATTTCATTCTGTCGTCCTCTGGGGCTTGGCCCACGGCGCCATCCGCAGCAGGACGTCGTCGTGGTCCAGGTAGTGGTGTTTCAGTGCGGCACCCGCGTGTCCTAGGACAATCGCCGCCATGGTGAAATTCAATGTCTGGTGTACGAGCTTCAGCGCCTCGCCCAGTTCCTTGTTCTTGTCGAGCAGGTCGGGTATCGGCAGGACGCCGAAATAGACGGTCTGCACGCCCAGCGCCGAACTCATCAGCCAGCCGCTGATCGGCACCGCGAACATCAGCAGGTAGAGCGCGTGGTGTCCGGCATGGGCGGCCTTGACCTGCCACTCGGGCAGCGCCGCGGGCAGTGGCGGCGGTGCGTGCAGAAACCGCCAGGCCAGCCGCAGCGCGACCAGCAGGAAGACCGAAACGCCGGCCCACTTGTGCCACGAATAGACCTTCAACTTCCACGGCGAGAGCGGCAAATCGTTCATGTAGGTGCCGAGCGAGAAATTGCAGACGATGACGACGGCAACCAGCCAGTGCAGTGCGATGGCGACCGCATCGTAGCGGGGCTGTCGGGGTTGGGGCATTCGTGTCTTCCGCGCGATATGACGGAAGCCACTTTAATGCCAGTTGGCGCCGGGATAAAGATCGCCCGCGGCAATTGATTGTTGCAAGTTGTGGGATGTTCCCGCGGCGCAGGGGGGATTTCGCCGTCGAAATGCGATAGCCGATGCCTTCGCGGCGGGGATGCCGGTCTCAGCGGATCGTGATTTCGCCTTCCATGCCCAGAACGCGGTGATCGTCGATGCTGCAGAAGAAGCTGTAGCGCCCGGCGCGGATCGGCACCAGCCACATTTCCATTTCCTGCCCGCTCTTGATGTAGACCGAGCTCAGCACCGGCGTCACGACACGGCCGGCCGCGTTCTGGGCCATCTTGATCGCGACGCCGCTGAAGAACGATCCGCCCGCCATGTTGTGCGAGACATTGCCGACGTTCCTGAGGCGCAGGACATAGGGCTTGTTGCGCTCCAGCAGCAGGCTCGACGGCGTGTAGCTGTGGTCTTCCAGGGTCAGTTCGACGACTTCGGCCTGGTTCCAGTCGACATGGTCCATGATCGCCGCGACGCCGCTGTCCAGGCCGACAGGCGAGCGCAGTTTGGTTTCCGCCAGCGCGGCGACCGGCAGCAGCGTGCAGGCGAGAGCAATCAGGGATGGTTTCATCGAGGAATCCTGCGCGTAGTCGTTTCGAGCTGTAACGGCACGGCGTCCCGTTGCTTGATCGCCGGCCGGCGACCGGGCGATGCCGCTAGGCGCTGCGCAGGCCGGCCAGCCGCGTCAGCAGGATCGCCAGCAGCGGCAGCAGAAGGCCGAGCAGCGTGACGGTCAGCAGCAACACGCCCAGCTGGCCGTAGTCGGCCGGCGTGACGATCGCCCCGCTCTGCGGGTCGCTCACCTGGCGGGTGACGATGAAGACCTGGTTCAGGTACTTGGTGCCGAGCTGGGCCGCCGACAGTGCCAGGTTCGTGAACGAGGCCATCACGGCGAAGAAGGTGGCTTTCAGGTGGCTCGGTGCCGAGTTGGCGATCCAGGCCAGCATCGGCACCATCGCGATCTGCCCGAGCGGCGATTCCAGCGCCGTGTCGAACAGCGCAATGAAGCGCGCGTCGACCAGGCCGCCGCTGTGGGCCGCGGTCCATTCGTGCAGACCGTAGTACATGCCGACGATCGGCAGCGCCAGCGCGGTACCGGCCAGCGTCAGGAAGAGCACGATCCAGGCGATCGAGCGTTCCGCCATCATGCGGCGGAACAGGAACAGGCCGGCCAGCGTCAGCGTCGCGCCGATCAGCGACAGCTTGGCGAGAAAGCTCTGGTCGAAACCCAGCTCGTCGATCATCCACCACGTCGAGCCGGCGCCGGGGCCGGGCAGGGCGCGGAAGACGAAGATCACGATCGCGGTGCCGAGCAGCGTGCGCCGGGCGTTGTCGTCCAGCTCGCGCAGCAGCCGGCCCATCAGGAAGGCGATGACGCCGAAGCTGCCGACGAAGATGATCTCCTGGCCGAATTCCAGCCCCGACAGGCCGACGCTGACGGTGATCAGCGCGAACACCAGGCTGCCGCCCAGGATCCACCAGTTCGGCCGCGTCAGCGTCTCGCCGGCCGGGTTGTCGAACTCGGCCAGCGTTGCCCGGTCGGCGCCCGCCGCGAGCAACTGGCGCCGCTTGCGGCGGCGCAGCCAGCCGGCCCACAGCACGCCGGCCACCGACAGCGCTGGGATCACCAGCGCCATCCGGTAGATGTCCAGGTAGATCGCCACCTTGCCGGCCTGCGGCAGGCTTTCGGTGCCGGCGAACATCAGCACGTTGACCAGCGAAACCAGCACGCCGCCGCCGATGATCGCGACGCGGCCGAGGGTCTGCATCGTGGTGTTCATCAGCCGCCGGGTCTCGTCCGGTACCGGCATGCCGTCGGCAGCGAAGCGCGGCACGGCCTCGACCGTCATCGCATCGGCCACCGCGTCCTGCATCACGTAGCCGATCGGCGACAGCAGGGCCGCCAGCACGAACCAGCTCTCGGCGCTCATCGCGTTGCGCATCGCATCGGGCGAACCGATCAGCCCGATCATGATGGCGATGCTGGCGGCGATCAGCGCGGCGCCCAGATACACCAAGCCGGCCTTCCATTTCCACAGCAAGTCCACCAGGTGGCCGATCGGCATCTTGAGCGCCCACGGGATGCCGGCCCAGAAGCCCAGTGCGGCCAGGAAGGCGGCCGACAGGCCGAGGTATTCCTTGACGAAGAAGGTGCCGACCAGGCCGGTCAGGCCGGACACGCCGGCCGCCATGTAGACCATCAGCGGCGGCAGGTAGGAGAGCCGCATTTCGCGGCCGAGTTCGAGGAAGTTGCGGTCGAACCAGCGGTACAGTCGCTTCATGGATTATTGTTCTTCAGGATGAGATCAGCTTCGTCAGCCAGGGCAGCAGGGCGGGCAGCGCAGCGGCCGTGAACAGGCCGTTCAGCCCCATCGCCAGCGCGGCGAAGGCGCCGGCCTGTTCGCTGACCTGGAAGGCGCGGGCGGTACCGATGCCGTGCGAGGCCAGGCCGATCGCGAAGCCGCGCACCGCATGGTCCTCGATGCCGAGGAGGCGATAGACGTAGCGCGCGCCGACGGCACCGAGGATGCCGGTGGCGATCACCAGCACCGCGGTCAGCGAGGGCAGGCCGCCCAGCTGTTCGGCCACGCCCATCGCGATCGGCGTCGTGGCGCTCTTCGGCGCCAGCGACATCAACAGCTCGTGGCTGGCGCCCAGCGCCGCGCCGATCGCGACCGCCGACAGCGCCGCCGCCAGCGAGCCCGCCACCAGCGCCAGCGAGAGCGGCAGCGCCAGCCTCTTCAGCCGGTCGAACTGGGCGTAGAGCGGGATCGCCAGCGCCACGGTGGCCGGTCCGAGCAGGAAATGCACGAACTGGGCGCCTTCGAAATAGGTCTGGTAGGGCGTATCGGTCAGCAGCAGTATGGCGACCAGCATCGCCACCGCCAGCAGCACCGGGTTGGCGGCCGGATGCATGCCGAGCCGGCCGTGGATGGCGAAGGCCAGCTGGTAGCACAGCAGCGTCAGCGTCAGGCCGAGCAGCGGCGTGGCCGCCAGATAGACCCAGATGTCGGCGATCGGCCCGCTCAAGAGTCCGCCCCGCTGCGCTCGGCGCGTCGGATCAGCGCGTTCAGCACCAGCGCCGTGACGGCGATGCCGATCAGCGTGCTCAGCAGCAGTGCCACGGTCAGCGGCAGCCATTCCTCGGCGACGCGGTGGATGTGCAGCAGCACGCCGGTGCCGGCCGGCACGAACAGCAGCGACAGGTGTTGCAGCAGCGTGCCGGCGGTGCCGCGCAATTCCTCGCCGGCGCCGCGGCGCGCGATCAGCAGGCCGAACAGCAGCGCCATGCCGATCACCGGGCCGGGGATCGGCAGCGCCAGCAGTCGGGCGCATACCTCACCGGCGAGCTGGAACAGCAGCAGCAGCGTCAGGGCCTTCAGCATGGATGCAATGCTAGCCCGGAATGCGGGTCGGCTTCAGGCCAGCAGCACGTGCCCGGCGCTGCGCGCCAGGATGCCGATTGCCGCGCCGAGCGCCGCCGGTTTCCAGACCTTTGCCACGCGCCGGCTGGCCGAGATCAGGATCGCCACGCCGGGCACGTCGAGCGGGTGCAGCAGGAAGCCGGCCGAGGCGTTCATCGAGGCCACGCTGGCTTCGCCGCTTTTCAGCATTTCGTCGAACACGCCCATCATTGCGGTGCCGCCACCGATGTACTTGGTCAGCGTCGGCAGGATCAGCGCCGGGTCGATGGACGCCGCACCGAGCAGCGGCGACAACAGCGCTGTCAGGGCCGTGATGGTGCCGCTGGCGCGCAGCGCGGTGACGGCGACCAGCGCCAGCACCAGCATCGGGATGGCGCCGATGGTGATCTTGAAAGACTCAGCACCGGCGCGGTTGATCACGTCCAGCACACCCTTCGCGTCTTCGGCCACCGGGTGGTGCAGGGTCTCGTCCACCTGGGCTTCCTCGTCCGACAGCGCCCGTCCGAGCAGGTGGTAGGTTATCGCCGCGGCCGCCAGGCCGCCGGCCAGCGACAGCCACAGCGTCTGGCCGAAGGCCAGCCCGAGCGCCGTCATCGGGAACAGCACGTTGGCCTGCGCCATCGCCATCACCATCGCCAGCGTTGCAGCGATGTGCCGGTCGGAGGCGCCGCGCGAGGACATCATCGCCAGCGTCGCGATCGGTCCGGCAAAACCGACGAAGCTGATCTGCAACGCCGCGAAGACGCCCAGGCCGGTCAGTCCGAACGGCTTCAGCAGCGGCGCCAGCCTGGCCACCAGCCAGTCGATCACGCCGCGCGCTTCCAGCAGCCGCATCAGCGACAGCATCACGATCATCACCGGCAGCAGCACGAACAGCGCCAGCTCGACCGCCGAACGGCCGGCCATCAGAATGACCTCGATCAGGGTATCCATCCGCGTCTCGATCGGTAGCGAGCGGCCAGCGTGCCGCCGCGCGACCCGCTGCTCGTTGGTCGGGCTTCAGGATTCCTTGGCGGCGGCCGGTTTGGCTGTCCGGGTGCGTCTCTGACGGGGCTTCTTGTCGGCCTCAGCGACAGCCGTCGTGGCGCCTTCGGCAGCGGCCTGTGCAGATTTGGCGCTGCTGCTGCGCCGGCGCGTGGTCTTGCGCGGTGGCGCGTCTGCCGCCGGCGGTTCGGCCGTTACGGCGGCCGCAATCTCGGCCGTCGGCTCCGGAGCGGCTGGTTCCGTGGCGGCTGGTTCCGCGACGCTGGGCGGTGGGGGTGCGGCGGCTTCCGCCTGCTCGGGCGGTTTCTTGGTCGACGTGCTGCGGCGCCGGCTGCGCTTGGGCTTGGCGTCCGCTTCCTCGCCGGCCGCTGCGGCCGCGTCCGCGGTGGCCGCTCCTGCCGCTGGCGCTTCTACCGCCGGCGCTTCCGCCGGTGGTGCGCTACGGGTCGCCGCAGCCGGCTGCTGGAGACCGCCCGCATGCTGTACGTAGGTGTTCGATTTTTCGTCGCGCCCGACCGCCAACAGGCCTCGCGACTGGGCTTCCTCGAGCAGGTTGCCGAAGGCCTTGAAGCCGAAGTAGGACTCGTTGAAGTCGGGCCGGCGGCGCTTGATCGCCTCCTTCAGCACCGAGGCCCAGATCTTGCCGCTGTCGCCGCGTTCCGCGACCAGCGCGTCGAGCGTCTCGACCGCCATCTCGATGGCCCTGCTGCGCCGGGCTTCGAGTTCCTCCGGTTGCAGCTTCTGCTGTCCCTGCTGCTCGCGCGGGTCCTTGCGGGCCGCCTTGCGCTGGCTTTCGCGCACCAGGTCGTCGTAGAAGATGAACTCGTCGCAATTGGCGATCAGCAGATCGGAGGTCGATTGCTTGACGCCGACGCCGATCACCTGTTTCGCGTTCTCGCGCAGTTTGGACACCAGCGGCGAGAAATCCGAATCGCCGCTGACGATGACGAAGGTGTTGACGTGGGCCTTCGTGTAGCACAGGTCGAGGGCGTCGACGACCAGCCGGATGTCGGCCGAGTTCTTGCCGGACTGGCGCACGTGCGGAATTTCGATCAGTTCGAAATTGGCCTCGTGCATGGTGGCCTTGAAGCCCTTGTAGCGCTCCCAGTCGCAGTAGGCCTTCTTGACGACGATGGCGCCTTTCAGCAGCAGCCTTTCGAGCACGGGCTTGATGTCGAACTTCTCGTACTTTGCGTCCCGCACGCCGAGGGCGACGTTCTCGAAGTCGCAGAACACCGCCATGCTGATGCTGTCGGTCGAGCTTGCCATTGAGGTCTCCGCGAGCCGGCCGGAGCGGACCGGCAAAAGAGCGACACTTTGCGCGCGCCGGCCCCGGCAACGCAAGTGGCGGACCGCGCCTCGCCCGACGGAGACGAGCCGCCGGCCTCCCGGCTGCTCGCGCAGCCCGTCAACTGCCGGGCTGCGGGCGGGTGGGCCTCAGGCGCGGCGGCGCGCCATCGGGCCGCGCCCTTCGATGTGGCGGAACGTGATGCGTCCCTTGCTCAGATCGTAGGGTGACAATTCGAGCGTCACCTTGTCGCCGGCCAGGATGCGGATGCGGAACTTGCGCATCTTGCCGGCCGTGTAGGCGACGAGATTGTGCCCGTTGTCGAGCGTGACACGAAAGCGTGCGTCGGGCAGGACCTCGTCTACGACGCCGTTCATTTCAATCAGATCTTCCTTAGCCAATAGACTATCTCCTGGATCAAGTTTCAGTTAGCAACGTGGTGGCTCGTGGCCGGCGCCGCGTAACGAAGGCGCGTGACCGAACGTCGCGGGATTCTCAATCGCGATGGCTGTGAGCGCTGCCCCGTGCGAACGGGGCGAACATGGTGCGGGTCGTCTCCGACGCGCGTGAGCGGAATGGGCGGCCGGGCCCGATTTCCGAGAATCCTGCGGAAGGCTTGAATCGAGACCTGCGGATCGGAGCCCTGACACGAGAAGCCGGGGTGTCCCGCAGGCGGACGAAAAGCCGGGTATGACTCGTCCAGCGACTGGTCCCGGCTGGACGACCACGAGTAGCTCAATAACTGCAGCCTATTAAAATGCCTTTTTTTCAGAGAAATGGCAAGCCGGCGAAGCGCTTGCGCGCGCCAAGCGTCACGCTTCGGTCGGCTCGCCGGAGCAGCACGCAGCAGACAGGTGTATGGTGCGTCCATAGCTGTGACTTCAGGGGACACGCATGAACAGCAACAGCGACGTGCAAGAATCGCTCAAGCCTCTGTTGACCGAGGAAGAGATCCTGGCCGCGCCCGAGGACGAATACATGAATGCCGATCAACTGGCGTTCTTCCGTGCGCGTCTATGTGCCGAGCGTGACGAGCTGCTCGATTCCGCGCGTGCCACCACTGATCACCTGAAGGAATTCGAGACCACCCCCGATCCGTCCGACCGGGCGACGCTGGAAGAGGACCACACGCTCGAGTTGCGGGTCAGGGATCGGGAACGCAAGCTGCTCCACAAGATCGACCAGGCGATCGAGCGCATCGACAACGGCAGCTTCGGCTGGTGCGAAGAGACCGGTGAACCGATCGGCATCGCACGCCTGCTGGCGCGCCCGACAGCGATCTACACGGTGGAGGCGCAGGAGCGGCACGAGAGCCGCGAGCGGCGCATGGGAGGCTGAATACCGCGGCCGAATGCCTGCGCGGGCGTGATCGCGCCGCAGGGAGCCGGGCCGGAACGGCTCTGGCATACGGAGCCGGGCTCGGTAGTCGCCCCTCTTGACGGGGGCGTACTTTATATTTCAGGAAGGCGTCTCCTCCACCCCGAAATTCGGATGCACCAAACCGGAGCGGGCACGACTATAAGACCATGCCGGAGCTTGTACAAGCCCCGAGGTCAGGGATTTCCCTGAGTTTCGAAGAAGTTTTGCACTGCCCGGCCGCGGCCTCTCAGCGAACCAGCTGGGTCAGCTCTCCACTGCGGTAGCGGGCAGCCATCTGTTCGAGCGGCACCGGCTTGATCCGGCTGGCCTGGCCGGCGCAGCCGAAAGCCTGGTAGCGCGCGACGCAGACCTGCTTGGCGGCCTGGCGGGCCGGCTTGTTGTACTCGCGCGGATCGAACTTGGACGGGTTCTCGGCCATGAATTTGCGGATTGCGCCGGTCATCGCCAGCCGGATGTCGGTGTCGATGTTGATCTTGCGCACGCCGTGCTTGATCGCGGTCTGGATCTCCTCGACCGGCACGCCATAGGTTTCCTTCATGTCGCCGCCGTACTGGCGGATGATCCCGAGCAGTTCCTGCGGCACCGAGGACGAGCCGTGCATCACCAGGTGGGTGTTGGGCAGCCGCTCGTGGATCGCCTTGACTCGTTCGATCGCCAGGATGTCGCCGGTCGGCTTGCGGGTGAACTTGTAGGCGCCGTGGCTGGTGCCGATCGCGATCGCCAGCGCGTCGCAGTCGGTGCCGCGGACGAAGTCGGCGGCCTGGTCCGGGTCGGTCAGCAGCATCGAATGGTCCAGCGTACCTTCCGCACCGATGCCGTCCTCTTCGCCGGCCTGGCCGGTCTCCAGCGAGCCCAGGCAGCCCAGCTCGGCCTCGACGGTGACGCCGATGGCGTGCGCCATCTCGACCACCTTGCGGCTGACCTCGACGTTGTATTCGTACGACGACGGCGTCTTGCCGTCTTCCTGCAGCGATCCGTCCATCATCACCGAGGAAAAGCCGGAGCGGATCGCCGTCAGGCATACCGCCGGCGACTGGCCGTGGTCCTGGTGCATCACCACGGGGATGTTCGGATAGGCCTCGACCGCGGCGTCGATCAGGTGCCTGAGGAAGGCTTCGCCGGCGTATTTGCGGGCGCCGGCCGAGGCCTGCATGATCACCGGGCTGTCCGTCTCGGCGGCCGCTTCCATGATCGCCTGGACCTGTTCCAGGTTGTTGACGTTGAAGGCGGGCAGGCCGTAGCCGTTCTCGGCGGCATGGTCGAGCAGCTGGCGCATCGAAACGAGCGGCATGAATCTTCTCCGGGCAGGGCCGGCGCCGGGCCGGCGGGTCGACTGAATGGCTGGTCGGCCATTCTAGCGCCTCGAACCGGGCGGGCCCAAGGCGGGACTGCAAGCGAATGCGATCTGGCGCACGCCTCGCGGGGCGGCGCTCAGTAGCCGCTCTGGTGCGGTGCGGGGTGATCGCCGACGCGGACGATCTTCAGCGTATTGGTGCCGCCGGAAGCGCCGATCGGCTCGCCGATCGTCAGCACGATCAGGTCGCCGTGCTCGACGACGCCCTGGTCGAGCAGGATCTGTTCGGCTTCCCACAGCAGCACGTCGCGGTCGTGGTGGGTCTGCGACATCAGCAGCGGATACACCTCGCGGTACAAGGTCATCTGGTTGCGCGCCGACTTCTCCGGCGTCAGCGCGTAGATCGGCACGCCGCTGTTCGGCCGGCTCATCCATAGCGCCGTCGAGCCGGTCTGCGTCAGCGCCGCGATGGCCTTCACCTTGAGGTGGTAGGCGGTCCAGATGGCGGCCATCGCGATGGACTGGTCGATGCGCGTGAACACCCGGTTCAGCACGTCGCGGTCGAGTGCCATGTCGGCGGATTTCTCCGCCTCGAGGCAGACCCGCGACATGGCCTCGACCACCTCCACCGGATAGCTGCCAGCGGCGGTCTCGGCCGACAGCATCACTGCGTCGGTGCCGTCCAGCACCGCGTTTGCCACGTCGGACACCTCGGCCCGGGTCGGCACCGGGCTCTGGATCATCGACTCCATCATCTGGGTGGCCGTGATCGTCAGCTTGTTGCGCTCGCGGGCGGCGCGCAGCATCTTCTTCTGCAGCGCCGGCACGGCGGCGTCGCCGACCTCCACGGCCAGGTCGCCGCGGGCCACCATGATGCCGTCCGAGGCGTCCAGGATCTCGCTCAGGTTGCCGACCGCCTCGGTGCGCTCGATCTTGGCGATCAGTAGCGCACTCGAGCCCGCGGCGCGCAGCAGCTGGCGTGCCATGTACATGTCGGCGGCGCTCTTCGGGAACGACACGGCGACGAAATCGACGCCGATCAGCGCCGCCGTCTTGATGTCGTCCATGTCCTTGGCGGTCAGGGCCGGGGCCGTCAGGCCGCCGCCCTGGCGGTTGATGCCCTTGTTGTTGGACAGTTCGCCGCCGACCAGTACCCGGGTGTGGATTTCGCTGCCGAAGACCCGCTCGACCCGCAGCTTCAGCCGCCCATCGTCGAGCAGCAGCACGTCGCCGTGCTTGACGTCGCGCGGCAGGTCCTTGTAGTCCAGGCCGACGCGCTGACGGCTGCCGAGTTCGCAGGCCGCGTCGAGCACGAATTCCTCGTCGCGCGCCAGCGTGATGCGGCCGTCCTCGAATCGGCCGATGCGGATCTTCGGGCCCTGCAGGTCGGCCAGGATGCCGACCGGCCGTCCGACGCGCGCCGAGGCGTCGCGGATCGCCTCTGTTCGCGCGACGTGGTCGTCGGCCTTGCCGTGCGAGAAGTTCATGCGGACCACGTCGATACCGGCGTGGACCATGCGTTCGAGCACTTCGGGCGACGATGACGACGGACCCAGGGTGGCGACGATCTTGGTATGGCGGGGCATGGATTCGGGCTGTCCGTACAAAACAACCATTCTAGCGGCCGGATGGGAAATTCTGTGCAATGCCGCGAGGCGCCTGCGGCCATGCCGCCCAGTGGCGGGGAAATTGCTAATAATCACTTGTATGTCGCCGCTTGCGGCGGCTCTTGGGGTGCCCCTGGATACCGGATGAATAACGACATCTTCGCTTGCGTGTGTGCGCTCGAATCGGCTCGAGCGACGTGCCAGGCCGATATCGCGTCGGTGTCTATGCCAACGGCGCATGTCGTAGTCATGAAGGTATGCCGGGAGGGTGGCGGTCGGTGGCGCGCCGGCGCCCTGCGGCCGACCCGGGCGGCCTTCCCGCGAACAGGAATGCGATGGCGTCGGATTCCCCCTTCCGGTGAAATCCGTCCCGTGGCGAAGACCCCGCAGGAAGACGCAGCGTGATCGAAAGGGCCCCCTCCTCGCAGATCCCGGCTGTCGCCGATGCGGTGCCTCCGCTCGAGCGCATGCTCGGCCTCAAGCTGCGCGGCAGCCAGCGGGTACTGTTGCTGTCGCTGCTGGCCTTCGTGCTGATGGCCTGCGCCAACCTGGGCGTGTTGTACGCGATCGAGCGCAGCCGGCTGGACGAGGAGCGCTCGGCGGCCCGCTACGCCGCGCTCGATGCCGCCGCCGACATCCAGATGCAGATCGCCCAGTCGCTGTCCACCCTGCATTTGCTGAGCGCGCTGGTGCGCGAGAGCGGCGGCGAGGCGCCGAACTTCGAACGGGTCGCCGGCCAGATGCTGCCCTCGTTCCCGGCCGTTACCGCGCTGCAGCTGGCGCCCGGCGGGGTCATTCAGCGCATCGTGCCGATGGTCGGGCACGAGCGTGCGGTGGGCCACGATCTGCTCAAGGACCCGTCGCGCGAGCTCGAGGCGCACAAGGCCGTACGGACCCGGCAGATGACGCTGGCGGGACCCTTCACTCTGATCCAGGGCGGTACCGGCATGGTCGGCCGGATGCCGGTCTTCCTGCACGACGGCGCCGGTCAGGACTACTTCTGGGGCTTCGTGACGGCGCTGATCCGGGTCGACGACCTGATGCGGGCGTCCGGCATCGAGCAATTGCCGGAGTCCGGCTACGACTACCGGCTGAGCCGGGTGGTGGCCGACCAGGCCGAGGAGCAGGTGATCTCCGCCTCGGTGCCGACCCGCATCCTCGGCGGCGAGGAGCAGCAGGTCTTCGTGCCCAACGGCGAGTGGACGCTGACCGTCGGCCACAGGGGCGGCTGGGGTTCGCCGCTGTTGATCGTGTTCGAGGTGGCGGTCTCGGTTTTCGTCGCCGGCCTGGTCGGCGGGCTCTGCTACCTGATGCTGAGCCGTCCGCTGATCCTGCAGCGCGAGGTGCGGGCGCGCACCGCCGAACTGGAGTTCCAGGCCACCCACGACACGCTCACCGGGCTCGCCAACCGGACCCTGCTGTGCGATCGGGCAGGGCAGGCCATTCGGCGCGCGCGCCGCGCCCAGTGCAGCGTCGCCTTGCTGCTGGTGGACCTGGACCGCTTCAAGACCATCAACGACAGCCTCGGCCATTCGATCGGTGACGACCTGCTGGTGATCGTGTCGCGGCGCCTCGCCGGTGCGCTGCGCGAGAGCGACACGCTGAGCCGGCTCGGCGGCGACGAGTTCGTGGTCGTCGTTCCCGACGTGCGCCACGAATCCGACGTGGCGGCGGTGTGCGAAAAGCTGATCCACTGCCTGGCGCGGCCGACGCGGGTGCATGGCGCGGTCGTCTACACCGGCGGCAGTATCGGCGTCGCGATGTACCCGCGTGACGGCGACAGCGCGGAAACGCTGCTGCGTAATGCCGATGCGGCAATGTACACGGCGAAGGAAAACGGCCGCGGCCGCTATCACTTCTACGAGTCGGAGCTGAACGACCGGATGATGCGCCGCCTGTCGCTGGAGGCGGGCCTGCGCGAGGCGCTGGCGCGGCACGAGCTGGAAGTGCAATACCAGCCCAAGGTGTCGACGCGAACCGGCCGCATCGAGGGC
Source organism: Rhodocyclaceae bacterium (assembly GCA_050305135.1). Lineage (GTDB taxonomy): Bacteria > Pseudomonadota > Gammaproteobacteria > Burkholderiales > Rhodocyclaceae > Cognatazoarcus. The sequence goes on from JBNLET010000130.1 coordinate 29,133, forward strand.
GCCGAAGCCTTGCTGCGCTGGCAGAGCGAGGGCCTGGGCGCGGTGTCGCCGGCCGAGTTCGTACCGCTCGCCGAAGAGACCGGCCTGATCGTCGAGATCGGCGAATGGGTGTTGCGCGAGGCCTGCCAGCAGTTGCGGGTCTGGCACGACATGGGCCACCGCGACATGACGGTGGCGGTCAACCTGTCCGCGCTGCAGTTCCGCCAGCGCGACCTGGCGCGCCGCATCGAGGCCATCATCCACGAGGCCGGCATTCCGCACTCCGCGCTGGAACTCGAGCTGACCGAGACGATGGTGATGGAGAACGCCGCCGAAGCGATCGAGATGCTCGACGCGTTGCGCACGCTGGGCGTCTCGATGTCGCTCGACGACTTCGGCACCGGCCAGTCCAACCTGTCCTACCTGAAGCGCTTCCCGATCGACACGCTGAAGATCGACAAGTCTTTCATCGACGGCGCGCCGAGCCAGGGCGACGACGCGGCGATCTCGCGCGCCGTCGTGGCGCTGGCGCGCAGCCTGAACCTGCGCGTCGTCGCGGAGGGCGTCGAGACGGCGGCGCACTGGAACTTCGTCTGCGACATCGGCTGCGACGAGGCGCAGGGCTTCCTGTTCTCGCGCGCGATCGGAAGCGCGGCGCTGACGATCCTGCTCGACGACCAGTCCTCGCGGCCGGAGGCGCTCTGGTCTACCTGCTGATCGGCGGTGCCGGGACCCGTCTCCCGGCACCGCCTCGAACAGCTCGAGCCGCGTCTGCTCCCGGCTGGCGGGCGCTCAATCGCTGAAGCGTGCTTCCAGCGCGGCGATGGCCGGCAGCTTCTTGCCCTCCAGGAACTCCAGGAAGGCGCCGCCGCCGGTCGAGATGTAGCCGACGTCGTCGGCGATGTCGAACTTGGCGATCGCCGCCAGCGTGTCGCCGCCGCCGGCGATCGAGAAGGCTTCCGAGTGGGCGATGGCGGACGCCATCATCTTCGTGCCGCCGGCGAACTGGGCGTACTCGAACACGCCGACCGGACCGTTCCAGACGATCGTGCCGGCGTGGGCGATGATGTCGGCCAGCTTGGCCGAGCTCTTCGGCCCGAAGTCCAGGATGCGGTCGTGCGGTCCCACCTCGTCCACCGGAATGCGGTTGGCGCGGGCCAGCGCCGAGACCTCGTCGGCCACCACCACGTCGTTCGGCAGCGGCACTTCGGCGCCGCGGGCCTTCATGATGTCCATCACCTGCTGCGCTTCCTTGACCATTTCCGGCTCGGCCAGCGATTCGCCGATGCGCTTGCCGGAAGCCAGCAGGAAGGTGTTGGCGATGCCGCCGCCGACGATCAACTGGTCCACCTTTTCGGCCAGCGTCTTCAGGATCGTCAGCTTGGTCGACACCTTGGCGCCGCCGACGATCGCCACCAGCGGGCGGGCCGGCTTCTCGGTGCCCTTGGTCAGCGCGTCGATCTCGGCGCCCATCAGCATGCCGGCGCAGGCCACCGGGGCGAAGCGGGCGATGCCGTGGGTCGTGGCTTCGGCCCGGTGGGCGGTGCCGAACGCGTCATTGACGTAGATGTCGCACAGCGCGGCCATCTTTTTCGCCAGTTCCTCGTTGTCCTTCTTCTCGCCCTTGTTGCAGCGGCAGTTCTCCAGCAGCACCACCTGGCCGGGCTCGACCGTGAAGCCGCCGTCCACCCAGTCGGAGACCAGCTTGACCGGCTTGCCGAGCAACTGGCCGAGACGCACCGCCACCGGTGCCAGCGTGTCGTCGGGGCCGACCGTCCCTTCGGTCGGGCGGCCGAGGTGGGAGGTGACCATCACCGCGGCGCCGTTCGCCAGGCAGTACTCGATCGAAGGGATCGAGGCGCGGATGCGGGTATCTTCGGTGATGTTGCCGGCTTCGTCCTGCGGCACGTTGAGGTCGGCGCGGATGAAGACCTTCTTGCCCGAGACGTCGAGTTCGTTGAGTTTCTTGACTTGCATGGTTTGTCCGTTCCAAGAAAAACGCCCTGCAGGGCAGGGCGTCGAAGGGTTCGTCCGGCTTAGTTGGCGTTGGCGAACGCGCGGGCGGCATCCAGCATGCGGCAGGAATAGCCCCACTCGTTGTCGTACCAGGCCAGTACCTTGACCAGCGTGCCGTCGATGACCCGGGTCTGAGTGGCGTCGAAGGTGGAGGAGTGCGGGTCGTGGTTGAAATCCATCGACACCAGCGGATCCTCGTTCACCGCCAGCACGCCCTTCAGCGCGCCGCGGGAAGCCTCCTTCATCAGGTCGTTGATCTCCTGGGCCGAGGTGGCGCGCTCGGCCGTGAAGGTCAGGTCCACCAGCGAGACGTTCATCGTCGGCACGCGCAGCGCGAAGCCGTCGAACTTGCCCTTCAGCTCCGGCAGCACCAGACCGACGGCCTTGGCGGCGCCGGTCTTGGTCGGAATGATGTTCTGCGCGGCGGCGCGGGCGCGGCGCAGGTCCTTGTGGCGTACGTCCACCAGCACCTGGTCGTTGGTGTAGGCATGCACGGTGGTCATCAGGCCTTGCTTGATGCCGATGTTGTCCTGCAGCACCTTGGCCACCGGGGCCAGGCAGTTGGTGGTGCACGAGGCGTTCGAGACCACGGTCATGTCCTTGCTCAGGATGTCGTGGTTGACGCCATAGACGATCGTCGCGTCCACGTCGTCGCCGCCCGGCGCCGAGATCAGCACCTTGTTGGCCTTCTGCTGCAGCAGCACCTGGGCCTTGGCCTTGGAGGTGTAGGCGCCGGTGCATTCGAGCAGCACGTCGACGCCGTGCTTGCCCCAGTCGATGTCGGTCGGCGTCTTGGTCGAGTAGAACTGGATGCGATCGCCGTTGACGATCATCGCGTCGTCGCCGTCGATCCGGACGTCGGCCGCGAAGCGGCCGTGGGTGGTGTCGTACTTGGTCAGATGCACGTTGGTCTCGAGGCTGCCGGAGGCGTTGATCGCCACCACCTCGAATTCGTCGCGCAGGCCCAGTTCGTACACCGCGCGCAACGCGCAGCGGCCGATGCGGCCATAACCGTTGATGCCAAGCTTGATCGTCATTGCAGATTCTCCCAAATTGGACTCAAAAAACCTTGTGCGGGCGGCTTTGCCGCCCGCGGCCGGGCCGAAGACGCCGGCCGGAATTTCATGACGTCAGCGTCGTCGCTGCGGCGACGACGGCGTCGGACGTGATGCCGAAGGCCTCGAACAGCTGGCTGGCCGGCGCCGACTCGCCGAAGCGGTCGATGCCGATCACCGCGCCTTCCAGGCCGACGTACTTGCGCCAGAAATCGGTCACGCCGGCCTCGACCGCCACGCGCGGCACGCCGGCCGGCAGCACGGAGGCCTTGTAGGCCGCATCCTGGCGATCGAACACGCTGGTGCTGGGCATCGACACGAGGCGCGCCGCGATGCCGGCTTGCGACAGCGTTTCGCGCGCCGCCATGGCCAGCGCCACTTCCGAGCCGCTGGCGATCAGCACCACGTCCGGCGACGCCTTGCCGGCCTCGGCCAGCACGTAGCCGCCCTTGCGGATGGCGTCGATCTGCGCCGCGTCGCGCGGCTGGAACGGCAGGTTCTGGCGCGACAGGCAGAGTGAGCTCGGGCCGTCGCGGCGTTCGATCGCGGCGGCCCAGGCGAGGGCCGTCTCGGTCGTGTCGCAGGGGCGCCAGACGTCCATGTTGGGCATCAGGCGCAGCGTCGCGATCTGTTCGACCGGCTGGTGGGTCGGGCCGTCCTCGCCGAGGCCGATCGAGTCGTGCGTGAACACGAAGATCTGGCGCAGCTTCATCAGTGCCGCCATGCGCAGCGCGTTGCGCGCGTACTCGCTGAACATCAGGAAGGTGGCGGTGTAGGGGATCAGGCCGCCATGCAGCGAGAGCCCGTTGCCGATCGCCGCCATGCCGAACTCGCGCACGCCGTAGTAGATGTAGTTGCCGCCGGCTTGCCGCGTCACGCCCTTGGCGCCGGGCCACAGCGTCAGGTTGGAGCCGGCCAGGTCGGCCGAGCCGCCGATCAGCTCCGGCAGCTTCGGTGCGAAGGCCGCGATCGAGTTCTGGCTGGCCTTGCGGCTGGCGATGGTCTTGGCTTCACCGTCGACCGCTGTCAGCGTCGTGGCGACGTAGTCGGTCCAGTCTGCCGGCAGCGTGCCGGACATGCGGCGCGAGAACTCGGCCGCCAGCTCGGGATAGGCGTCGGCGTAGGCCGCGAAGCGGGCGTTCCAGTCGGCCTCGGCGGCGGCGCCTGTGTCGCGGGCGCTCCAGGCCGCATAGACCTCGGCCGGGATCTCGAACGGCGGGTGGTACCAGCCGATGTGGGCGCGGGCCGCGGCGATCTCGTCGGCACCGAGCGGCGCGCCGTGGACGTCGTGGCTGCCCTGCTTGTTCGGCGCGCCGGCGCCGATCACGGTCTTGCAGCAGATCAGCGTCGGGCGGGCGGTGTCGGCGAGGGCGGCCTGGATGGCGCTTTCGATCGCGGCCGGATCATGACCCTGCACGCCGGCGACGACCTGCCAGCCGTAGGCTTCGAAGCGCTTCGGCGTGTCGTCGGTGAACCAGCCCTCGACGTGGCCGTCGATCGAGATGCCGTTGTCGTCGTAGAAGGCGATCAGTTTCGACAGGCCGAGCGTGCCGGCGAGCGAACAGGCCTCGTGCGAGATGCCCTCCATCAGGCAGCCGTCGCCGAGGAAGACCCAGGTACGATGGTCGACGAGCGGGTGGCCGGGGCGGTTGAATTCGTCGGCCAGCACCTTCTCGGCGATCGCCATGCCGACCGCGTTGCTGATGCCCTGGCCGAGCGGGCCGGTGGTGGTCTCGATGCCCGGCGCGTAGCCATACTCCGGGTGGCCCGGCGTCTTGCTGTGCAGCTGGCGGAAATTCTTCAGGTCGTCGATTCCGAGCGCGTAGCCGGTGAGGTGCAGCAGCGAGTAGAGCAGCATCGAACCGTGGCCGTTCGACAGCACGAAGCGATCGCGGTCGGCCCAGGCCGGATTGGCCGGGTTGTGCTTGAGGTGGTGGCGCCACAGCACTTCGGCGATCTCGGCCATCCCCATCGGGGCACCCGGGTGGCCGGAGTTGGCCTTCTGCACGGCGTCCATGGCGAGCGCGCGGATGGCGCCGGTGACCGGATTGAACTCGGGGGCTTTGACCGAAGCGGAAGACGACATGGGCTCCTCGCAGCCGGCACCGGGGCCGGCTCAAAAAAGACCAAAATTATCGTCGATTCCGCCCCTTAATGGTAGCGGGCGATGTTGTGCCCTGCGACCGGCGGTCCGCCGCGTGGACGAATCGCGGCGGCCGGCTTCGCGTGGGCCTAATTCGCCGCGCCGCGGGCCGCGCTAGACCCACTGCCGGCGGCGTTCCATCAGCTTCCAGATCAGCGGCGTCAGGATCAGCTGCATCGACAGGTCCAGCCGTCCGCCCGGCACGACGATGGTGTTGGCGCGCGACATGAACGAGTCGTGCAGCATGCGCAGCAGGTAGGGGAAGTCGACGCCGCGCGGGTCCTTGAAGCGGATCACCACCAGCGACTCGTCCAGCGACGGGATGTCGCGCGCGACGAAGGGGTTCGAGGTGTCCACCACCGGCACGCGCTGGAAGTTGATGTTGGTGCGGGAGAACTGCGGAACGATGTAGTGCACGTAGTCGTGCATGCGGCGCAGGATCGTGTCCTGCACCGCCTCGAGCGAGTAGCCGCGCAGGCGGGTGTCGCGATGGATCTTCTGGATCCACTCCAGGTTGATGGTCGGCACGACGCCGATCAACAGGTCCACGTGGCGTGAAACGTCCACGCTGCCCGACACGACGCCGCCGTGCAGGCCTTCGTAGAAAAGGCAGTCGGTGCCTTCCGGGACGTTCTCCCACTCGGTGAAGCTGCCCTGCGGCTGCCCCCAGCGCGCCGCCTGTTCGGCGTTGTGGATGTAGTAGCGCCGCGTGCCCTTGGCGCTCTCGCCGTAGGAGCGGAACAGTGTTTCGAGTTCGTCGAACAGATTGGCTTCCGGCCCGAAGTGGCTGACGCCGCGCCGGCCTTCGGCTTCTGCCTCGTCGATCAGCCGCTTCATCTCGTCGCGCGTGTAGCGGTGGAAGCTGTCGCCCTCGACGATCGCCGCGTTGACGTTCTCGCGATGGAAGATCGCCTCGAAGGTGTGCTTGACCGTCGTCGTGCCGGCGCCGGACGAACCGGTCACCGCGATGATCGGGTGCTTCATCGACATGGGGCTGCTCCGCGAATTGAATTCTCGATTGACGCCATGATAGGCGACAACTGCGGTGCTTCGGCGGCGCGTCAGCGCCTCAGAGATTGGCCCGCAGCCAGCGCTGCCACTGCTGGAACAGCGTCGGGGTGGCCGCTGCGACGACGCCGCGCTTGACCGCCGGGCCGGCCGCCAGCGTGCCGCCGTCGAGTGCCGCCGCCTCGCCGCCGGCCTCAGCCAGGATCAGCTGCCCGGCGGCGTAGTCCCACAGCATCTGGCCGCCGTGGATGTAGACGTCCAGCCGGCCGGCCGCCACGAAACACCATTCCAGTGCGCTGGAGCCGAAATTGCGTTGCGAGTAGTAGGGCGGACGCACCGCCAGTTCGTCGCCCAAGTGATGGCTGATGCGCTTGAAATCGACGCCGGCGACCGCTTCGTCGAGCATGGCGGCCGGTGCCCGCAGCGGCAGCTCGACGCCGTTCAGATAGGCGCCGGCGCCCTTGGCGGCGTAAAAGGATTCGTCGGTCACCGGGTTGTACACGACGCCGAAGCGCGGCTCGTGATCGATCAGGTAGGCGACCGAGACGCAGAAGAACGGGATGCCGTTGGCGAAATTCGTCGTGCCGTCGATCGGGTCGATGCACCACAAGCCCTTGCGGCCCTCGTGCCAGACGCGGGCCTGTTCCTCGGCATTCATTTCCTCGCCGAGCACCGCGCCGTGGGCGAGCCCGGGCAGTGCCTCGGCCAGCTTGCGCTGCGATTCCAGGTCGGCTTCGGTGAACAGCGAGCCGTCGGACTTGCGGTTGCGGGCGGTCTTCAGGTAGCGCGGCAGGATCTCGTCGCGGGCGATCTCGCGCACCAGCGATTCGAGGGCCCGGGCACGTCCGAGACGTATCGAGGCGGACGGCATTCAGTCGCTCCTCCATTTGATCGAGCAGCCGATGCTCGGGAACTGCCGGCTCGGGCCGGCGCCGGTGCGCGCCACCTGCCGCATCGCCTCGAACAGCTCGCGCGTCGCGTCCGGTGCGGCCGGCTGCATGCCCGAGGCGTCCAGCCGGCCGCGATACTGCAGGCGCAGATCGCGGTCGTAGCCGAAGAAATCCGGCGTGCACACGGCTCCGTAGGCCTTGGCCACCGACTGCTCCGCGTCCAGCACGTAGGGGAAGGGGAAGTCCTTTTCGCGCGCGATGCGGACCATCTGCTCCCAGCCGTCCTCCGGGTAGTCGGTCGGATCGTTGGACATGATGGCGATGCTGCCGACACCTTCGTCGGCCAGCGCGCGCGCGTCGCGCACGATGCGGTCGAGCACCGCCCTGACGAAGGGACAGTGGTTGCAGATGAACATCACCAGCAGGCCGTTGGGGCCTCTGGCCGTCTGCAGAGTGTGTCTGGCACCGTCCACGCCGGGCAGGTCGAACGGAGCCGCCGGTTGGCCGAAGTCGCAGAGCGGCGTCGTGGTGCGGACCATCGGGACGCGTCTCGGGTACTGGGAGCGCCTTATACTAGCACGATGATCCCGCGCTTCCGCTGCCCAAATCCCCTGCCGGCCGGGGGGGAGTTCGAGCTCCCGGCCGAGGTCGCCCACCACGCCGAGAAGGTGTTGCGGCTACGCAGCGGTGATTCACTGGTGCTGTTCGACGGCGACGGGCGCGAAGTCAGCGCCCGCCTGCTGGCCGGCGGCCGTGGTGCCCGCGTCGAGCTGCTGGAGTGGACCGAGCCGGCGCGCGAGTCGCCGCTGCAGATCGTTCTGGTGCAGGCGCTGGCGAGCGGCGACAAGATGGACTGGGTGATCCAGAAGGCCGTCGAACTGGGCGTCGGTGCGATCCAGCCGCTGATCGCGGAGCGCTGCGTGCTGCGCTTGTCGGGCGAGCGCGCCGAGCGGCGGCTGCGCCACTGGCGGCAGGTGGTGGTGTCCGCCTGCGAGCAAAGCGGCCGCAATCGGGTGCCGGTGGTCGAGAGCCCGGTCGAACTGCCGCTATACCTGCAGCACGTGGCATGCGAGCGTTGCCTGGCGCTGGCGCCGGGCGCTGCCGGCCGCCTGGCGGAGTTGCCGGCACCGCCCGGCGAGCTGCGGCTGCTGGTCGGGCCCGAGGGGGGGTGGAGCGAGCGCGAACTGTCGATCATCGATGCCGCCGGGGTCCGGCGGATCGGGCTCGGGCCGCGCATCCTGCGCACCGAGACGGCGGGCTTGGCCGCGCTGGCGGCCATGCAGGCCTTGTGGGGAGATGTCTGAGCCGCGCCGTACAAAACAACAAGACCATGAAGGGGCGAACGATGTTCGAATCGGCGGAACTGGGGAACGAGGTATCGAAAGCCAAGTACGACGAGGAAGCGCCGCAGCTGCGCGCCGAACTCCTCAACGTGCAGTACGAATTGAAGGAATGCAGCCGCTTCCCGGTGATCGTGCTGATCAACGGCGTCGATGGCGCCGGCCGCGGCGAGACGCTGCATCTGCTCAACGAATGGCTCGATCCGCGCTTCGTCGAGACGCGGGCCTACAGCGTGCCGACCGAAGAGGAGCACGAGCGCCCGCCGATGTGGCGTTTCTGGCGCGATCTGCCGCCGCGCGGCAAGGTCGGGTTGCTGTTCGGCTCCTGGTATTCGCTGGCGCTGCAGGGTGACGACGGGCAGGGGCGGATCGTGGACGAGGTCTCCGAGCACCGCGCCGCCGCCATCGTGCGCTTCGAGCGCATGCTGGCCGACGAGGGGGCGCTGCTGGTCAAGTTCTGGCTGCACCTGTCCAAGAAGGACCAGAAGAACCGTCTCAAGTCCCTCGAAGCCGACAAGAAGACCCGCTGGCGCGTGACCAAGGAGGACTGGCGGCGCTACAAGGAGTACGACAGGTTCCGCCGCGTCTCCGAGCATCTGGTGCGCCGTACCAGCACCGGCGATGCGCCCTGGCACATCGTCGACGGGCTGGACGATCGCTATCGGTCGCTGACCATCGGCCGCATCCTGCTCGAATCGATCCGCCACCGCCTCGCGATGCCCGACCACAGCCGCCGCGTCAGCGAGCCGCCGATCGTGCGCGGCCATCTCGATCAGCGCAACGTCCTGAGCGCCCTCGACCTCACCTTGTCGCTCGGCAAGAAGCAGTACGCCAGCGAGTTGATCCTGCTGCAGGAGCGGCTCGGGAAGTTGTCGCGCGATCCGCGCTTCCGCGATCGCTCGCTGATCTGTGTCTTCGAGGGCAACGACGCGGCCGGCAAGGGGGGCAGCATCCGGCGCATCGTGCAGGCGCTGGATCCGCGCCAGTGCGCGGTGGTGCCGATCGCGGCACCGAGCGAGGAGGAGCGTGCCCAGCCCTACCTGTGGCGTTTCTGGCGGCAGTTGCCGCGGCAGGGGCGGATCGCGATCTTCGACCGCTCCTGGTACGGGCGGGTGCTGGTCGAGCGCATCGAGGGCTTCTGCAGCGACGCCGACTGGATGCGGGCCTATGCCGAGATCAACGACTTCGAGGCGGAGTTGGTCGATCACGGCGCGGTGGTGGTGAAGTTCTGGCTGGCGATCTCGAAGGACGAACAACTGCGGCGCTTCAAGGAGCGCGAGGAAGTCGAGTTCAAGCGCTTCAAGATCACCGAGGAGGACTGGCGCAACCGGGAGAAGTGGGACGCCTACTCGGAGGCCGTGTGCGACATGGTGGACCGCAGCAGCACCGACATCGCGCCCTGGACGCTGGTGGAGGCCAACGACAAGCGTTTTGCCCGCATCAAGGTGCTGCGCACGGTGTGCGAACGACTGGAGGCGGCGCTCGGCTGATGGCAGGCGCGTGCGTCGGCCGACAAGTGGATAGAATGGCAATGACGGCCGAGTGCGCCTGGCCTGCACGCGAGATCCCGATGTCCGACGCCTTCCAGTACACGAGCGAGGTCACGACCAGCGCGGAAACCCAGCCCTTCGTGAACTGGGTGCGGGCGGCTGCACCCTACATCCATGCCTTCCGCGGCAAGACCTTCGTGATCGGCTTCGGCGGCGAGGTGGCGGCCGGCGAGATGGCGCAGAAGCTGGCCTACGACTGCAACCTGCTGGCGGCGCTGGGCATTCGGCTGGTGCTGGTGCACGGCGCCCGGCCGCAGATCGAAGCGGCGCTCGTCGCGCGGGGCCTCGAGCCGCGCACCCACAACGGGCTGCGGGTGACCGACGCGGATGCGCTGGAATGCGTCAAGGCGGCGATGGCGGTGACCCGGCTCGAGATCGAGGCCCGGCTCTCCCAGGGTTTGCCGAATACGCCGATGGCGGGCAGCTACATGCGGGTGACCGGCGGCAACTTCATCACCGCGCGGCCGGTCGGCATCGTCGACGGGGTCGATTTCCAGTACACCGGCGCGGTACGCAAGATCGTCGCCGAAGAGATCGCCGCCGACCTGGACCAGCACAACGTGGTGCTGATCTCGCCGCTCGGCGTCCCACCGGCCGGCGAGATCTTCAACCTGGCGATGGAGGAGGTGGCCGAGGCGGTGGCGGTGGCGCTGAAGGCCGACAAGCTGCTCTACCTGTGCGATGCCCCAGGCTTGCTGGACGAGGCCGGCCGGCTGATCGAGTCGGTCACCGCCGACGAGGCCGAGCGCATGCTCGATCGGGGTTGCGGCCTGACCGAGGACCTGGATTTCTACCTGCCCTGCGCGATCCGCGCGGTGCGACGCGGCGTCGGCCGCGTCCATCTGATCGCTCGCGACAAGGACGGCGGACTGCTGCTGGAGTTCTTCACCCACCAGGGGGTGGGCACGCTGGTCAGTCGCGATCCGCTGTTCCGGCTGCGCGACGCCTCGCCCGACGACGTCGGCGCGCTGATCGCGCTGATCGCACCGCTGGAGGCCGACGGCACGCTGGTGCGCCGCAGCCGCGAACTGCTCGAACAGGAGATCTGCCGCTTTACGCTGGTCGAGCATGACGGCGTGCTGGTCGGTTGTGCCGCACTCTATCCCTTTCCCGACGACGGCCTGGCCGAACTGGCCTGCCTCGCGGTGCAGCCCGACTACCGTCGCGCGGGCCTCGGCGACATGCTGCTCAGGCGCATCGAGCAACGGGCCCGGGCGGCCGAGCTGCGCCGCCTGTTCGTGCTCACCACCCGCACTGCGCATTGGTTCCGCGAACGCGGCTTCAGCGAGGTGGGGCCCGACGCGCTGCCCGGGCAGAAGCGCGGCCTCTACAACTTCCAGCGCCGCTCGAAGGTGCTGCTGAAGACCGTGTGAGCCCGGCATGGCTCGAGAGGTCAACGGCTCCTCGCTCATGCTCAGCCTGGTGGATCCGGCGCTCGTCGTGCTGGCCACGCTGGCGGCCGTGGGGGCGGTGGGCTGGCTCGGCGGCGTCGGCGGCCCGTGGCCGCTCCTCGCCGGCGTGCTGGCCGGCGGCGCGGCGGCCGCCTGGGTGGCCCGGCGGCGCCACGCGGCGACCAGGCATCTCGACGAGATGATCGCCGCACTGCCGGCAGCGCCGCTCGGCGGTCTGGATCGGGTGCTCGATGCGCGCACGGCCGATCTGGCCGGCAGGCTGGAAGCCCTGATCCGGCGCGAGCGCGAGATGCGGCTGGTGGCGGACACGGTCCATGGCCTGGAAGGTCTGTTTTCGGCCGACCGGCGCTTGTTGTGGGTCAGTCCGTCGGTCACCGAGATCGCCGGCTTCTCGACCGAGGAGTGCATGCAGGCGGACGATCCGATCGCGCTGCTGGTGCACCAGACCGACCGCGCCTACTGCCACCAGCAGGCCGGGCGCGCCTTCAACGAGAGCGAACCGACCAGTTTCGAAGTTCGCCTCGAGCACCGCGGCGGGGGCGTGATCTGGATTGCCTGCCACTGGACGCCGGTGCTGGACGAGCGCGGCCGCCTGAGTGCGGTGAGGGTCTCCGGCGAGCCGATCCAGTCGCGCAAGGAGGCCGAGCTGCGGCTGCTCGAGAGCGTCGCCGAGATGCGCCGCGCCCGCTCCTTGTCCGAGCACTACCTGTTGCGCACCAAGGACGAGCGGCAGCGCCTGGCGGCGGTGCTGGACGCGATCCAGCCCGGCATCGTGCTGATGGACACCGAGCAGCGCGTGCTGTACCTGAACCAGTCCTTCCTGCAGATGTGGGGCTTCGAAGCCGACGAGAACCTGTTCGGCATCCGCGACGTCGTGCTGTTCGGCCGCTGCGAGGCGCAGATGGTGGATCCCGAGGCCTACCGCAAGCACGTCACCGAGGTGCTGGATACCGGCCACGGCAGCCCGGTGTTCGAATTCGGCTTGAAGGACGAGCGCGTCATCACCGATTCCTCGGTGATGGTGACGCGCGAGGGCTCGGACATCACGATCGGCCGCGTCTGGATCTTCGAAGACGTCACGGTGGCGCGGCGCTCGGCCGAGATCCTGCAGCAGCAGGCCGAGCGGGACGCCCTGACCGGACTCTACAACCGCCGCCGCTTCGACGAGGAACTGGACCGCGAGATCGCCGAGAGTCAGCGCCGCAAGCGCGAGACCGGCCTGCTGGTGTTCGACCTGGACGGCTTCAAGCCGGTCAACGACACCTTCGGCCACCAGGCCGGCGACCGGGTGCTGGTGACGCTGGCAGAGGCCATCGGCCGAGTGGTGCGCCGGCACGAGATGCTGTTCCGCTTCGGCGGCGATGAATTCGCGATCCTGGTGCCCGACAGCGAGGACAGCCATCTGCACGAGCTGGCCAAGCGGGTCGTGGACTGCGTCGGCGAGACCGTTTTCAATTTTCAGGGCCAGGAGGTGCGGTTGACCACCAGCGTCGGCCTGGCCTGCTACCCGGCCGATGCGAACGACGTGCGCGGGCTGGTCGCCGCGGCCGATGCCGCGATGTACCGGGCCAAGTCCGGCGGCAAGAATCGCTGGGCCATGGCTTGCGAGAACGGCGAGAAGTCCGCTCCACTGACCGCGAATGATAGAATCAAGTGATCCGACAGGACAGCGACAAGGAGTGGCAATGACCCGGATGGTCAAGTGCATCAAGCTCGGCCGGGAGGCCGAAGGCCTCGATTTTCCGCCGGTGCCCGGCGAACTCGGCAAGCGGATCTTCGACAACGTCTCGAAAGAGGCTTGGCAGCAGTGGGTCCGCTACCAGACCATGCTGATCAACGAGAACCGCTTGAACCTGATGGACCCGCGGGCGCGCAAGTACCTGTCCGAGCAGATGGAGAAGCATTTCTTCGAGGACGGGGCCGACCAGGTGTCCGGCTACGTGCCGCCGGGCGCGCAATAGGCGGGGCCCGCGAAGCCGCCGGGCGGCGGACATGAAAAAGGGACGGCGTGACCGTCCCTTTTTCATGTCCGTTCCGGCGTGCTGCGATCAGTCTCGCGCGGCGCGCTCCATCGCCTCGATGCCGGCGTGGCGGATGTCCTCGCCCTTGGCCATGTAGACCGCGTACTGGGCCATGTTCTTGGCGTGGTCGCCGATGCGTTCGATGGCCTTGGCGACGAACAGCAGCTCGATGCAGCGCGAGATCGTGCGCGGGTCTTCCATCATGTAGGTGATCAGCTGGCGCATCAGCGCCTTGAACTCGGCATCCACCGCCTTGTCCTGGCGCACCACCGAGGTCGCCAGGTCCAGGTCCAGCCGGGCGAACGCGTCGAGGGACTCGCGCAGCATCGTGACGGCCAGGTTCGCAGCGTGGCGCACCGTGACGTGCGGCGCCGCCGGTCCGGTATCGGAGGTATGCAGCGAGCGCGCCATCTTTGCGATCTTCTTGGCTTCGTCGCCGACCCGCTCGAGATCGCGCACGATCCGGATCACCGACATCACCATGCGCAGGTCCACCGCGGTCGGCTGCCGCCGGGCGATGATGTGACTGCACAACTCGTCCAGCTCCAGTTCGAAGCGATTGACGGTCTTGTCGGTCGCGATGACCTCGTCGATCTCGTTCAGGTCGCCGCTCTCCAGGCCATTGACGGCGCGGTTGATCTGCTGTTCCACCAAGCCGCCCATCTGCAGCGCGCGGGTCCGCATCTGCTCGAGTTCGGAGTCGAACTGCTTGGAGGTATGTTCGTTCATCATGGCGAGGTCGGGCTTGGAGCGAGGAGCAGACGCTAACAGCTAAAGATGACGGAAATATTTCAGTTCAGTTGCGATCGAAGCGCTTCACACCGTCGGCGGCGGCGAGCAGCAGCACATCGGCACCGCGGCGTGCGAACAGGCCGTTCGAGACGACGCCGGCGATGTGATCGAGCTCCGACTCGAGCGCTGCCGGCTCGCTGATCGACAGGCCATGCACATCGAGGATCAGGTTTCCGTTGTCGGTCACGAAGCCCTCCCGCAATCTCGGTTCGCCGCCCAGTCGCGCGAGCTGGCGGGCGACGTGGGCGCGGGCCATCGGAATCACCTCGACCGGCAGCGGGAAGCGTCCGAGCGTACCGACCCGCTTGCTTTCGTCGCAGATGCAGACGAAGCGCCCGGCCACCGCGGCGACGATCTTCTCGCGCGTCAGGGCGCCGCCGCCGCCCTTGATCATCGACAGGCCGGCGTCGATCTCGTCGGCACCGTCCACGTAGACCGGCATCGAATCCACGTCGTTCAGGTCGAGCAGCCGGATGCCGTGTCCGGCGAGCCGCTCGGCGCTGGCCTGCGAGCTTGCCACCGCGCCGCGAATGCGGTCCTTGAAGCCGCCCAGTCCATCGATGAAATGATTGGCCGTCGATCCGGTACCGACGCCGACCACTTCGCCCTCGACCACGTATTCGAGCGCGGCCAGGGCTGCCGCACGCTTCAGTTCGTCCTGATTCATTGTTCCGCATCCTCCGACAGGAGGGCGGATTCTAACCGAGTCGGGGCGCCGGGGCGCCGGCGAGACGTGCGCAGGCCTGCCGCGAACTTGAGCTCGCGCCATTCATCCGACATTATTGGCGGTCCGGAAATTCGACGCGGGAGACGGTCATGGGCTTGTTCGATCAGGTGGCAGGACAGGTATTGGGGGGGCTGGCGGGCGCCGAAGGGCAGTCGCCGATATCGCAACTGATCCAGAACCTCTTGCAGGCCAAGGGCGGCATCGGCGGCCTGATCGCCAGCCTGCAGGAGGGTGGGCTGGCGTCGCAGGTGGCCTCGTGGCTGGGCGGCGGCGAGAATCTTGCAGTCTCGGGCGAGCAGATCCGTGCTGCGCTGGGCTCGGACCTGCTCGCCACGCTGGCGGGCCAGGTCGGCATGGGCGCCGACGAGGCCGGCGACGGCATCGCCGCCCACTTGCCGGCGCTGGTGGACAAGCTGAGTCCCGCCGGTGAACTGCAACTCGACGACCCGTTGCTGCAGCAGGGTTTGTCGATGCTCGGCGGATTGCTCGGCAAGGGCCGCTGAGCGATCCATCCGGCGGCATCGGACCCGGCCGGGAACGATCACGAACGATCGGGTGGTCCTGCCGCGCCGTCGGCGGACCAGACCGGACGGCCGATTCGCCGCAGACTTGGCGCATCGAGAACGCATCTGCGATGCTTTGCCCCTTTCGACATCGACAACCTCAGCGAGCAGCCATGGCCCGAATCACGGTCGACCTCCCCGACAGCTTCTTCTTCTCGACGGAACTGCCCGTCTACCTGAGCCACATCAACTACGTAAACCACCTGGACAACGCGCTGCTGCTGACACTCGTCGCCGAGGCGAGGGTCCGGTTCTTCGCATCGCTGGGGTTCAGCGAGATGGACGTGGCCGGTGTGGGCATCGTCGTGGCCGACGCAGCACTGCAATACCGGTCGGAGGCCCACCACGGAGAGATCATGCGGATCTCGATGGTCGCGACGGAGTTTTGGCAAAAGGGCTGCGATCTGGTGTGGAAGATGGACGATGCCGCCAGCGGACGGCGAGTGGCGCAGGGCAAGACCGGCATCGTCTTCTTCGACTACGGCGCGCGGACGCCGGTCCCGGTGCCGCAGGCCTTCCGCCGTCGGTTCGAAGTCGAGGCCGCAACAGCCCAGTGATCCCCAAGGCGGCGCGCGGCGCCGATCCCGTGCGCATCATGACAAAGCGCTGAAGCGAGGCCCGAAGCACTTTCGACGGCTCTTGCAGCCTCCCGTTCCATCCCCATCTGCTACGTTCGCGGCGCTCTCCGAGCGCTGCGGGCGTCGCGGTCAATGATAGGCGTGACCTATCGAGACAATCGATACGCTCAATTGGATTAATGTGCATGCGCAAAATATCATGAGCCATCGATTCGACAACAACCCTCAACCACAAAGGAGCTAGCACCATGTCGAGCCTCATCAACAGCAAGGTCAAACCGTTCAAGGCCACCGCCTACCACAATGGCGAATTCAAGCCGGTGAGCGAGCAGGATCTGCTGGGCAAGTGGTCCGTCGTCTTCTTCTACCCGGCCGATTTCACCTTCGTCTGCCCGACCGAGCTGGGCGACCTGGCCGACAACTACGCCACGCTGAAGGAGATGGGCGTCGAAGTGTATTCGGTGTCCACCGACACCCACTTCACCCACAAGGCCTGGCATGACGCCTCCGACACCATCAAGAAGATCAAGTACCCGATGGTCGGCGACCCGACCGGCACTATCTCGCGCAACTTCGACGTGATGATCGAGGAAGAGGGCCTGGCGCTGCGCGGCACCTTCGTGATCAACCCGGAAGGCGAGATCAAGGTTGCCGAGATCCACGACCTGGGCATCGGCCGCGACGCCAAGGAACTGGTGCGCAAGGTCCAGGCGGCCCAGTACGTCGCCTCCCATCCGGGCGAAGTGTGCCCGGCCAAGTGGACCCCGGGCGAGAGCACGCTGGCCCCGTCGCTGGACCTGGTCGGCAAGATCTGATTTTTTTGCCCCCCTGGCCCGGGGCGTTCGCCCCGGGCTTTTTTTGCCCGCATTTTCGCTACGGAGGCCTGCCATGCTCGATACGAACCTGAAGAACCAGCTCAAGACCTACCTGCAGAACCTGACCCAGCCGATCGAGCTGGTGGCCAGCCTGGACGACGGCGACAAGTCCGCCGAGATGCTGAGCCTGCTGCGGGAGATCGCCGAGCTGTCCGACAGGATCTCGCTCGAAGAGCGGCGCGACGATGGCGAGCGCACGCCGTCCTTCGCGGTCAGCCGCAAAGGCGCCGGCATGGGCGTGCGTTTCGCGGGCATTCCGATGGGCCACGAATTCACCTCGCTGGTGCTGGCGCTGCTGCAGGCCGGCGGCCATCCGCCGAAGGTGGAAGCGGACGTCGTCGAGCAGATCGCGGCGATCGAAGGCAGCTTCGAGTTCGAGACCTACATCTCGCTGTCGTGCCAGAACTGCCCGGACGTGGTGCAGGCGCTCAACCTGATGGCGGTGCTGAACCCGAACATCCGCCACACGATGATCGACGGCGCGCTGTTCCAGGCCGAGGTCGAGAGCCGCAAGATCCTGGCCGTGCCGACCGTCTTCCTGAACGGCGAGCCGTTCGGCCAGGGCCGCATGAGCCTGAAGGAGATCCTGGCCAGGATCGACACCGGCGCCCAGGCGCGCGAGGCCGGCAAGATCGCGGCGATGGAGCCGTTCGACGTGCTGATCGTCGGCGGCGGCCCGGCCGGCGCGGCGGCGGCGGTCTACGCGGCGCGCAAGGGCGTGCGTACCGGCATCGTCGCCGAGCGTTTCGGCGGCCAGGTGATGGACACGCTGGCGATCGAGAACTTCATCTCGGTCAAGGAGACCGAGGGGCCGAAGCTCGTCGCGGCGCTCGAGCAACATGTCAGGCAGTACGAGGTGGACATCATCGACGGCCAGCGCGCCGAAGCGCTGGTGCCGGGCGAGATGGCCGAGATCCGGCTGGCCGGCGGCGCGTCGCTGCGCGCCAAGGCGGTGATCCTCGCCACCGGCGCGCGCTGGCGCGAACTGAACGTGCCGGGCGAGAAGGAATACCGCGGTCGCGGCGTGGCCTACTGCCCCCACTGCGACGGTCCGTTGTTCAAGGGCAAGCGCGTCGCGGTGGTGGGCGGCGGCAACTCCGGCGTCGAGGCGGCGATCGACCTGGCCGGCATCGTCGGCCACGTGACCGTGCTCGAATTCGGCGACCAGTTGCGTGCCGATGCGGTGCTGCAGGCCAAGCTGAAAAGCTTGCCGAACGTCGAGATCCACTGCAATGCCCAGACCACCGAGGTGACCGGCGTCGACGGCAAGGTCAATGGCCTTACCTACACCGACCGCGCCAGCGGCGACAGCCGCCACGTGGCGTTGGAGGGGGTGTTCGTGCAAATCGGCCTGCTGCCGAACACCGACTGGCTGAAGGGCACGCTCGAGCTGTCGCGCTTCGGCGAGATCCAGATCGATCCGCGCTGCGAGACCAGCGTGCCGGGCGTGTTCGCCGCCGGCGACGCGACGACGGTGCCGTACCAGCAGATCGTGATCGCGATGGGCGAGGGCTCGAAGGCGGCGCTGTCGGCCTTCGACCACCTGATCCGCAGCTCCGTGCCGGTCGAGGCCGAGACCGCCTGAGCCGGCCAGCCCGGCGAACGGCAGGACGCCGCCGGCCGGAGCGATCCGGCCGGCGGCGTTTTCGTCAGTGCAGCTTGACGTGCGGCTCGGTGCGGCGGATCAGGGCCCGCCCGATGGTGTCCAGCAGCACCTTCAGCCAGCCGTGCAGCGCCAGCAGGTGCATCTTGTACAGCGACTTGTACATCACCTTGGCGAACAGGCCCTGGATCTTGACGCTGCCGCCGATCAGGCCGCCCATCAGGCTGCCGACCGTGCTGTAGTGGCCGAGCGAGACCAGCGAGCCGAAGTCCTGGTACTGGTAGGCCGGTAGTGCCTCGCCGGCCAGCCGGGCACGCATCGACTTCAGCAGCAGCGAGGCCTGCTGGTGCGCGGCCTGGGCCCGCGGCGGCACCAGGCTGCCGTCCGGCCGCATGCAGGCGGCGCAGTCGCCGAGCGCGAAGATGTCGTCGTCGCGCGTGGTCTGCAGCGTTTCGCGCACCACCAGTTGGTTCAGGCGGTTCGTCTCCAGGCCGTCGATGTCGGCCAGGAAAGGCGGCGCCTTGATGCCCGCCGCCCACACCTTCAATTCGCTCGGAATCGTCGAGCCGTCCTCGAGGTGCACGGCCTGCGGCGAGATCTCGGTCACCCGGCAGCCGGTGCGCACCTCGACGCCGAGCCCGGTCAGCAGTTCCCGCACCCCTTCGGACAAGGTTTCCGGCAACTGCGGCACGATGCGCGGACCGGCCTCGATCACCGTCATGCGCACGCTCTGGTCGAAATCCATGTTGTCCAGGCCGAACGATGCGATCTCGCGGGTGGTCTTGTGCAGTTCGGCGGCCAGCTCGACGCCGGTGGCGCCGGCACCGATGATCGCGACGTGGAGCTGGCCGGGGCGCAGCGGCTCGTGCTGGCTGTTGGCGCGCAGGCAGGCGTTGATCAGCATCTGGTTGAAGCGCTGCGCTTGCTCGGCGGTATCCAGCGCGATGGCGTGCTGGGCCACGCCGGGCGTGCCGAAGTCGTTGGACAGGCTGCCGATGGCGATCACCAGCGTGTCGTAGGGCACGGCCCGGCGCGGTGTCACCTCGACGCCGGCGTCGTCGAAGGTGGGCGCCACCAGCACCCGCTTGGCGGCGCGCTCGAGGCCATCCATCGAGCCGTTCATGTAGCGGAAGTGGTGCCAGCGGGCCTGAGCCAGGTACTCCAGCTCGTCGTCGTCCATGTCCAGGCGGCCGGCGGCCACCTGGTGCAGCAGCGGCTTCCAGATGTGGGTGCGCTTGCGGTCGATCAGCGTGATCGTCGCGCGTCGCCGCTTGCCCAGCGTGTCGCCGAGCCGGGTCGCCAGTTCCAGGCCGCCCGCGCCGCCGCCGACGATCACGATGCGATGAAGGTTGGGGTCCGCCGTGCTTCGAGCGTCGGGTACGCTCCTCCGGTAACTCTCTGTCATGGTCTAATCCTTTGAAGAGTAATGAAATTTTCTTGTGTGACGAGATTTGAACAGGAAGCGGCCGGGTTTGGCAAGGTATATGTTGCGATGCAGCATCGTGTCGCGCCGAAAAATCACTGCCGTCTTCGATTGGCTTGGCGAGCGAAGCCCGGTCTGCCACGACCTGCCGGATCACGACCGGAGCGGATGAGGCGACGCCGCCCGATCCGGGCGGCGGAATCGAAACGCGATGCCTTCCGGTGCAAGAAAAACGGCGGCCCGAGGGCCGCCGTCGCGTGCTTGCTGCGCGCCTTACTTCTTCTTGCGCGCCGGCGGTACGTCGGTGCAGCTGCCGTGGGCCACTTCGGCCGCCATGCCGACGGTCTCGCCCAGGGTCGGGTGCGGATGGATGGTCTTGCCGATGTCCACCGCGTCGGCGCCCATCTCGATCGCCAGGCAGACCTCGCCGATCATGTCGCCGGCCGAGGGGCCGACGATGGCGCCGCCGATCACGCGGTGGGTCTCGGCGTCGAAGATCAGCTTGGTGAAGCCGTAGTCGGCGCCGTTGGCGATCGCGCGGCCGCTGGCGGCCCACGGGAACTTGGCGGTCTCGACCTGGCGGCCGGCGGCCTTGGCCTCGGCCTCGGTGAAGCCGACCCAGGCCACTTCCGGATGGGTGTATGCCACGCCCGGAATCACCGTCGCGTCGAAGGCGCTCTTCTGGCCGGCGGCCACCTCGGCGGCGACGTGGGCCTCATGCACGGCCTTGTGGGCCAGCATCGGGTTGCCGACGATGTCGCCGATCGCGAAGATGTGCGGCACGTTGGTACGCATCTGCGCATCGACCGGGATGAAGCCGTTCTCCTGCACGATCACGCCGGCCTTGTCGGCGCCGATCTTGTGGCCGTTCGGGCGGCGTCCGGCCGACTGCAGGATCATGTCGTAGCGCTGCGGCCCCTCGGGTGCCTTGTCGCCCTCGAAGCTGACGTACAGGCCGTCATCCTTGGCCTCGACCGCGGTGGTCTTGGTCTTCAGCATGACCTTGTCGAAGCGGTGGGCGTTCTGCTTCTCCCACACCTTGACCGCGTCGGCATCGGGGCCCTGCATCAGTCGGTCGAGCATCTCGACCACGTCGACCTGGGCGCCGAGGGTCGAGTACACGGTGGCCATCTCCAGGCCGATGATGCCGCCGCCGATGACCAGCATCTTCTCGGGCACCTGGCGCAGCTCCAGCGCGCCGGTCGAGTCGACGATGCGCGGGTCGCGCGGGATGAACGGCAGATGCACGGCCGCCGAGCCGGCGGCGATGATGCAGTGCTTGAAGCGCACCACCTTCTTGGCGCCGGTCTTGTCCTGACCGCTGCCGCTGGTTTCCTCGATTTCGATGTGGTTCGGGTCGAGGAAATGGCCGTAGCCGCGCACGATGTCCACCTTGCGGCCCTTGGCCATGCCGGCCAGGCCGCCGGTCAGCTTGCCGACCACCTTGTCCTTGTGGCTGCGCAGCGCGTCGATGTCCACCTCGGGCTTCGCGAACTTGATGCCGGCGCCGGCCATGTGATCGGCCTCGTCCATCACCGCGGCGACGTGCAGCAGGGCCTTCGACGGGATGCAGCCGACGTTCAGGCAGACCCCGCCGAGCGTCGCGTAGCGCTCGACGATGACCGTCTTCAGGCCCAGGTCGGCGGCGCGGAACGCGGCCGAGTAGCCGCCTGGGCCGGCACCGAGCACCAGCATGTCGCACTCGATGTCGGCGCCGCCGGCGTGGCTCGCCGCGGCCGGTGCCGGGGCCGCCGGGGCCGCGGCCGGAGCCGGTGCCTGGGGCGCGGCGGCCGCACCCGCGGCGCTCTCGACCTTGATCAGCGGGCTGCCCATCGACACCTTGTCGCCCACCTGGGCGAGCACTGCGACGACCTTGCCGCCGGCCGAGGAGGGCACGTCCATCGTGGCCTTGTCGGACTCCAGCGTGCAGATGGCGTCCTCCTCCTTGATCGTGTCGCCGACCTGGACGAAGAAGTCGATGATCGGCACGTCGGAGAAGTCGCCGATGTCCGGCACGGCCACTTCGACCGTGGCGCCGGCAGGGGAAGCCGCTTCCTGTAGGGCGGGCTTCAGCCCGCCATCGGCCGCAGCTTGGCCGGCTGAAGCCGGCCCTACGGCGGCGGCGCCGCTCTCGACCTTCAGCAGCAGGCTGCCTTCCGACACCTTGTCGCCGACCGAGATCAGCACTTCCCTGATCACGCCGGCGGCCGAGGAGGGCACGTCCATCGTGGCCTTGTCGGACTCCAGCGTGCAGATGGCGTCTTCCTCATTGATGGTGTCGCCGACCTTGACGAACAGGTCGATCACCGGCACGTCGGAAAAGTCGCCGATGTCCGGCACCTTCACTTCAACGATCTGGCTCATGTCTGCCCCTCCTTACAGCATGACCCGACGGAAGTCGGCCAGCAGTTGCGCGATCAGCACGTTGAAGCGGGTCGCCAGCGCGCCGTCGATGACGCGGTGGTCGGCGGTCAGCGACAGCGGCAGGACCAGGCGCGGTGCGAACTCCTTGCCGTTCCAGACCGGCTTGATCTCGCTCTTGTTGACGCCGAGGATCGCGACCTCCGGCGCATTGACGATCGGCGCGAAGTAGGTGCCGCCGATGCCGCCGAGCGAGCTGATCGTGAAGCAGGCGCCGGACATGTCGGCCGGGCCGAGCTTGCCGTCGCGGGCCTTCTTGGCCAGCGCCGCGGTCTCGGCGGCGATCTCGAACACGCCCTTCTTGTCGCAGTCCTTCACCACCGGTACCACCAGGCCGTTCGGCGTGTCGGCCGCGAAGGCGATGTTGTAGTACTTCTTGTAGATCAGGTTGTCGCCGTCGAGGCTGGTGTTGAACTCCGGGTATTCCTGCAAGGCCTTCACGCAGGCCTTCATCAGGAAGGCCAGCATCGTCAGCTTCTTGCCGGACTTCTCGTTCTCCTTGTTGAGCTGCTTGCGGAAGTCCTCCAGGCTGGTGATGTCGGCGTCCTCGTGATAGGTCACCGCCGGGATCATCACCCAGTTGCGCGCCAGGTTCTGGCCGGAGATCTTCTTGATGCGGGACAGCGGCTTCGATTCGATCTCGCCGAACTTGGAGAAATCGACCTTCGGCCACGGCAGCAGGTCCAGTCCGCCGCCCAGGCTCGGCGCCGCGGCACCGGCTCTCGGTGCCGCCAGCGCGCCCTTGACGAAGGCCGTGACGTCTTCCTTCAGGATGCGGTTCTTCGGTCCGCTGGCCTTGACCTGGGCCAGGTCCACGCCCAGCTCGCGGGCGAAGGCGCGCACCGACGGGCTGGCGTGCACCTTGCCACCGAGCGTGACGGCGCTCGGCGCCGCCGCTGCGGCGGGGGCGGGCGCCGGCGCAGGTGCCGCGGCGGGCGCCGCAGCCGGGGCAGGCGCGGCGGCAGGTGCCGGCGCGGGCGCGGCCTTCGCTGCCGGGGCGGCCGCCGCCGCGCCGCTCTGCACCCTGATCAGCGGCGAGCCCATCGAGACCATGTCGCCGAACTTGGCG
>JBNLET010000131.1:0-7907 GCA_050305135.1 Rhodocyclaceae bacterium
GCGACTACCTGTTCTTCCGCAAGAACCCGCGCGGCCTGCACCACGAGCAGTGGTTCCACGCCGCCGGCTGCCGCAAGTTCTTCAACGTGACGCGGCATACCGTCAGTTACGAAATCGTCGAAACGTACAAGGTCGGTCAGCGCCCGTCGAGCGACTCCGACAAGGGGGGCGCAAAATGAGCCAACGCAATCGCCTGGACAAGGGTGGGCGGATCGACCGCAGCCGTCCGCTGCGGTTCACCTTCAACGGCGTCGGCTACGAAGGCTTCGCCGGCGACTTGCTGGCCTTGGCGCTGCTCGCCAACGGCATCGACGTCGTCAACCGCAGCTTCAAGTACTCGCGTCCGCGCGGCATCGTCGCGGCGGGTGCCGAGGAACCGAACGCGATCCTCCAGCTCGGTGCCACCGAAGCGGCCCAGGTGCCGAACGTGCGCGCGACGCAGCAGGCGCTGTACGGCGGCCTGGTGGCCAGCAGCACCAACGGCTGGCCGAACGTCGAACGCGACGTGATGGGCGTGATCGGCGAGGTCGGCGGCAAGTTCATGCCGCCGGGCTTCTACTACAAGACCTTCATGGCGCCGGCCGCGATGTGGCCGAAGTACGAGAAGTACATCCGCAAGGCCGCCGGTCTCGGCCGGGCGCCGCGCGAGAACGATCCCGACAATTACGACCACATCAACCGCCACTGCGACGTGCTGGTGATCGGCGCCGGGCCGGCGGGCCTGGCCGCGGCACTGGTCGCCGGTCGCAGCGGCGCGCGTGTGATCGTCTGCGACGAGCAGGAGGAGATGGGCGGCTCGCTGCTCGACTCGCGCGAGTCGATCGACGGCCGCGACGCCCCGGAGTGGGTCGCGAAGGTGGTGCAAGAGCTGGCGGCGATGCCCGAAGTGCTGCTGTTGCCGCGCACCACCGCGAACGGCTACCACGACCACAATTTCGTCACGCTGCACGAGCGCCGCACCGAACACCTGGCCGACACCGCGCCCCGGGTCGGCGGCCGCCGCCAGGTGCGCGCCCGCATGCATCGCGTGCGCGCCGGGCAGGTGATCCTGGTCACCGGCACCCACGAGCGTCCGCTGGTGTATGCCCACAACGACGTGCCGGGCAACATGGTCGCCGGCGCGATCTCGACCTACATCCGCCGCTACGCGGTGGTGCCGGGCCGGCGCCTGGTGCTGTCCACCTCGAACGACCATGCCTACCGCGCTGCGCTCGACTGGCACGACGCCGGACGGGAAGTGGTGGCGATCGTCGATGCGCGCGACAACCCGGGCGGCGACCTGGTGCAGGAGGCGAAGAAGCGCAAGATCCGCGTCATCACCGGCAGCGCGGTCATCGAGGCACGCGGCAAGAAGCGCGTCAGCGCGGCGCTGGTGGCGTCGATCGACGTGGACGGCTTCCTGGTGCGCGGTGCCGCGAGCGAGCTCGGTTGCGACACCATCGCCAGCTCGGGCGGCTACAGCCCGGTGGTGCACCTGGCCGCGCACAGCGGCGTGCGCCCGGAGTGGCGCGACGACATCCTCGGCTTCGTGCCCGGCAAGGTGAAGGGCCTGCTGCCCGCCGGCGGCGTGAATGGCCGCAGCGCGCTGGCGCAGGCGCTGGCCGACGGCACCGAAGCGGCTGCCAAGGCACTCGCCACGCTGGGCGTGCAGGCCGCCGCGATCACGCTGCCGGAGATCCGGAGCGTACGCGAGGACAAGGCTGTCGCGCTGTTCCAGGTGCCGCACCCGAAGCCCGCGATGCGTGCGCCGAAGCAGTTCGTCGACCAGCAAAACGACGTCACCGCCGGCGGCATCGAGCTCGCCACGCGCGAGGGCTTCGAGTCGATCGAGCACGTCAAGCGCTACACCGGCATGGGCTTCGGCACCGACCAGGGCAAGCTCGCCAACATCAACGGCATGGCGATCGCGGCGCGCTGTCTCGGCCAGACGATCCCCGAGACCGGCACCACGGTGTTCCGTCCGAACTACACGCCGATCACGTTCGGCGCGATCGCCGGACGGAACTGCCGCGAGCTGTTCGATCCGCGCCGCCATACAGCGATGCATGCCTGGCACGTCGCCAACGGCGCGAAGTTCGAGGAAGTCGGCCAGTGGATGAGGCCGTGGTACTACCCGCGCGGCAACGAGACGATGCATGAGGCCGTGCAGCGCGAATGCCGCGCGGTGCGCGAGGGCGTCGGCGTCCTCGACGCCTCGACGCTGGGCAAGATCGAGATCCAGGGCAAGGACGCACGCGAGTTCCTGAACCGCCTGTACACGAACGCCTGGACCAAGCTCGACGCCGGCAAGTGCCGCTACGGCCTGATGTGCAAGGACGACGGCATGGTGATGGACGACGGCGTCACCGCCTGCCTGGGCGACAACCACTTCCACATGACCACCACCACCGGCGGTGCGGCCGCGGTGCTGGACTGGCTGGAGCTGTGGCACCAGACCGAGTGGCCCGAGCTGGAGGTGTATTTCAACTCCGTCACCGACCACTGGGCGGCGATGGCGATCAACGGGCCCAACGCGCGCAAGCTGCTGGCCGAGTTGACCGACATCGACCTCGCCAACGACAAGTTCGGCTTCATGGACTGGCGTGCGGGAACCGTTGCCGGGGTGCCGGCGCGGGTGTTCCGGATCTCCTTCACCGGCGAGCTCTCGTACGAGATCAACGTGCAGGCCAACCATGCGCTGCACGTCTGGGAGGCGCTGTTCGAGAAGGGCAGGAAGTACGGCCTGACGCCCTACGGTACCGAGACGATGCACGTGCTGCGGGCCGAGAAGGGCTTCATCATCGTCGGCCAGGACACCGACGGCTCGGTCACGCCGGAAGACCTCGGCATGCAGTGGTGCGTGGGCTACAAGAAGCCCTACTCGTGGATCGGCCGGCGCGCGCTGTCGCGTCCGGACACCCGTCGCGAGGGCCGCAAGCAGCTGGTCGGGCTGAAGCCGCTCGATCCCGCGCTGGTGCTCGAGGAAGGTGCGCAGATCGTGCTGGAAAAGGAGATCAGGATCCCGATGCCGATGCACGGGCACGTCACCTCCAGCTACTACAGCCCGACCCTCGGTCACGGTTTCGCACTGGCGCTGCTGAAGGGCGGCAGCCAGCGCATGGGCCAGACCGTCTATCTGTCGACGGCCGACGGCAAGGTGCATGCCGCCGAGGTCGTCAGCCCCGTCTTTTACGATCCCAAAGGGAGCCGCCAGAATGTCTGATCTTGCAATCTTCGATGTCAATCCGGCGGCCCGCGTGAAGTCGGAATCCCCGCTGGCCGCGAGCCGGGTCCAGGTCGCGGCGCTGGCAAGCGCCGAAGGCGCCGGCGTGGTGGTGCGCGAATGCGCCTTCCTCGGCCACCTGATCCTGCGCGGCAATGGCGCCGACCCGGCCTTCGTCGCCGGGGTCGAGAAGGCCCTCGGCCTGCCGCTGCCGACGAAGGCGGGCGGGCTCTCGCTGGCGGGTGACGGCGAGTCCAGCATCCAGTGGACCTCGCCCGACGAGTGGCTGATCATCGTGCCCGGCGGCTCCGAATTCGCCACCGAGATGCGGTTGCGCGAATGCCTCGGCGGGCATTTCGCGGTGATCAACGTCAGCGGCGGCCAGACGGTGCTCGAGCTCAGCGGTGTCGCGGTGCGCCAGGTGCTGATGAAATCGACGCCCTACGACGTGCATCCCGCCAACTTCCCGGTCGGCAAGGGGGTCGGCAGCGTGTTCGCGAAGAGTACCGCGCTGATCCGCCGCGTCGGCGAAGACCGCTGGGAGCTGGTGATCCGCCGCAGCTTCGCGGACTACGTCTATCGCTGGCTGCTCGACGCCGCCGAAGAGTTCGGCGTATACGTGGCCGGATGAACGGGCGCGCGAGATGAATCTCGAAGCGATCGAGGTCGCCACTCGGCCGGCACGCCTCAGTGCCGTGCCGGCGCCGGGCGACGACGCCATCTTCCTGCGGGGGCTGCGCGTGGAGGCGCTGATCGGCGTGTACGAGCACGAGCGCGAGGCGCCGCAGCCGCTGTTGATCGATCTCGAGCTGGGCCTCGCGCATTCGCGCGCCTGCTTCAGCGATTCGCTGGACGACGCGGTGGACTACGGCGCCGTCGTGGCCACCGTGTGCCGCCACGCGCTGCTGAACCGCTGCGAGCTGCTCGAGAGTTTTGCGCAAAATGTCGCCGACGCGCTGCTCGCCGATTTCGACCTGCTGTCGGTCGGCGTGTCGGTGTCCAAGCCCGAGATCTTCGACGTCGCAGACAGTGTCGGGGTCTCGATCCGCCGCCGCAGACTTTCCCGCCCGAGCCCAGCATGAGTGCAGCCCAAGCCCGCCGCCCGATCCGCAGCCTGCTCGTCGCCAACCGGGGCGAGATCGCGATCCGCGTGTTCCGCGCGGCGAGCGAGCTGGGCATCCGCACCGTCGCGATCTACGCCAACGAGGACCGCTTCGCGCTGCACCGCTTCAAGGCCGACGAATCCTACCTGGTCGGCGACGGCCAGAAGCCGATCGCCGCCTACCTCGACATCGCCGGCATCATTCGCATCGCGAAGGATGCCGGGGTCGACGCGATCCACCCCGGCTACGGCTTCCTGTCCGAGAATCCCGACTTCGCCGAAGCCTGTGCCGCGGCCGGCATCGCCTTCATCGGGCCGCAGCCGCAGGTGATGCGCGATCTCGGCAACAAGGTCGCCGCGCGCGCGCTGGCGGTCGCCGCCGGCGTGCCGGTGGTGCCGGCGACCGGCGCGCTGCCGAGCGATCTCGACGAGGTCAGGCGGCTGGCGCGCGAGGTCGGCTATCCGCTGATGCTGAAGGCCAGCTGGGGCGGCGGCGGCCGCGGCATGCGTGCGATCGAGACCGAGGACGAACTGCCCGGCCTGCTCGAGGTCGCCCGCCGCGAGGCGCTCGCCGCGTTCGGCAACGACGAGGTCTATCTCGAGAAGCTGGTGCGCCGCGCCCGCCACGTCGAAGTGCAGGTGCTCGGCGACAGCCACGGCAACCTGGTGCACCTGTTCGAGCGCGACTGCTCGGTGCAGCGGCGCAACCAGAAGGTCGTTGAGCGCGCGCCCGCCCCCTACCTGGACGACACCCGCCGCGCGGCGCTGTGCCAGGCCGCGCTTGAGCTGTGCCGCGCCGCGAACTACACCCACGCCGGCACGGTGGAATTCCTGATGGACGCCGAGACCGGCGAGTTCTACTTCATCGAGGTCAATCCGCGCATCCAGGTCGAGCATACGGTCACCGAACTGGTCACCGGCGTCGACATCGTCAAGGCCCAGATTCGCATCACCGAAGGCGCCCGCATCGGCACGGCCGAAGCCCACGTGCCGCGCCAGTCAGACATCCGGCTGAACGGCCATGCGCTGCAGTGCCGCGTCACGACAGAGGATCCGGAAAACAACTTCACGCCGGACTACGGCCGCATCACCGCCTACCGCAGCGCGGCCGGCTTCGGCCTGCGGCTGGACGGCGGCACCGCCTACACCGGCGCGGTGATCACCCCGTTCTACGACTCGCTGCTGGTCAAGGTCACTGCCTGGGGACACGGCCCGGACGAGGCCATCGCCCGCATGGACCGGGGCCTGCGCGAGTTCCGCATCCGCGGCGTGTCGTCGAACCTGCAGTTCCTCGAAAACGTCATCGCCCACCCGCTGTTCCGGTCCGGCGAATGCACGACGCGCTTCATCGACACCACGCCGGAACTGTTCCGCTTCCAGAAGCGCCGCGACCGCGCGACCAAGCTGCTGAAGTTCCTCGGCGAGGTGAGCGTCAACGGCAACCCCGAAATGGCCGGCCGGGAGGCGCCCAAGGGCCCGCTCGCCAGGCCCGCCAAGCCGCGGGTCGACCTCGCCGCGCCGCCGCCGGCCGGCAGCCGCGACCTGCTCAAGGAACTCGGCCCCGCCGGCTTCGCGCAGTGGATGAAGAACGAGCAGCGGGTGCTGCTGACCGACACGACGATGCGCGACGCCCACCAGTCGCTGTTCGCGACCCGCATGCGCACGCGCGACATGCTGGAGATCGCGCCGCACTACGCCCGCCTCGCGCCGCAGCTCTTCTCGCTCGAATGCTGGGGCGGGGCGACCTTCGACGTCGCGCTGCGCTTCCTCAAGGAAGACCCGTGGGAGCGGCTCGCGCGCCTGCGCGCGGCGGTGCCGAACGTGCTCTTCCAGATGCTGCTGCGCGCTTCCAACGCGGTCGGCTATACCAACTACGCCGACAACGTGGTGCGCTACTTCGTGCAGCAGGCGGCGAAGCAGGGCATCGACGTGTTCCGCGTCTTCGACTCGCTGAACTGGATCGACAACATGCGCGTCGCGATGGACGCGGTGATCGAGGCCGGCGCGCTGTGCGAAGGCGCGATCTGCTACACCGGCGACCTGTTCGACGCGGGCCGCCCGAAGTACGGGCTGAAGTACTACGTCGATCTCGCCAAGCAACTGGAGAAGGCCGGTGCCCACGTCCTCGGCATCAAGGACATGGCCGGCGTGTGCAAGCCGCGCGCGGCATCGGCGCTGGTCAAGGCGCTGAAGGAAGAGGTCGGTCTGCCGATCCACTTCCACACCCACGACACCTCGGGCATCGCCGCCGCCAGCGTGCTGGCCGCGGTGGCGGCCGGCGTCGACGCGGTCGACGGCGCGCTGGACGCGATGAGCGGGCTCACTTCGCAGCCCAACCTGGGCTCGATCGCCGCCGCGCTGGCCGGCTCGGAGCGCGACAGCGGGGTCGACCTCGATGCGATGCAGTCGCTGTCGAACTACTGGGAGGGCGTGCGGCGCGCCTACGCGCCGTTCGAGGCCGACATCCGCTGCGGCACCTCGGACGTGTACAAGCACGAGATGCCGGGCGGGCAATACACCAACCTGCGCGAGCAGGCACGAGCGATGGGCCGCGAGCATCGCTGGCCCGAGGTCTCGCAGGCCTACGCCGACGTCAACCAGCTGTTCGGAGACATCGTCAAGGTCACGCCAACCTCCAAGGTGGTCGGTGACATGGCGCTGTTCATGGTCGCCAACGAGCTGACCCCCGCCGATGTCAGCGATCCGGAGCGGGAGATCGCCTTCCCCGAGTCGGTGGTGTCGCTGTTCCGCGGCGAACTCGGCTTTCCGCCGGACGGCTTCCCGAAGGCGCTGGAGCGCAAGGTGCTGAAGGGCGCCGCGCCACTCGCCGGTCGCGCCGGCGACTTCCTGCCTGCAGTGGATCTGGAGGCCGCGCGCGCCGAGGCCGCGGCTGCGATCGGCCGTCAGGTCTCGGACACCGACCTCGCCTCGTGGCTGATGTACCCCAAGGTCTTCAAGGACTACGCCGCCCACCACGCGCGCTTCGGCGACGTTTCCTTGCTGCCCACGCCGGTGTTCTTCTACGGCATGAAGGATCGCGAGGAGATCAGCGTCGAGATCGAGAAGGGCAAGAACCTGATCGTGCGCCAGACCGGCAGCAGCGACACGCCGGACGAGGAGGGGCGCGTCAAGGTGTTCTTCGAATTGAACGGCCAGCCGCGCCTGCAGCGCATCCCGAAGGCCGGCGCGGCACCGACCGGACGCCGCCACCCGAAGATCGACGAGGCCAACCCGAAGCACGTCGGCGCCCCGATGCCCGGCGCGGTGGTGACCGTGTCGGTGCGCGAAGGGCAGCGGGTGCACAAGGGCAGCCCGCTGGTGTCGCTCGAAGCGATGAAGATGGAGACGGTGCTGACCGCCGACCGGGACGCCGTCGTGGCGCGCGTCATCGTCGCCGCCGGCGACCGCGTCAACGCCAAGGACCTGCTGGTCGAGTTCGAGTGACTGCGACGATGTTCCGTTCGCACCGTGCCGGCCGACCCGGGCAATCGCTGCCGCGCCTGCGCTTCGACTTTCCGGGCCGCGACGCGGAGGCGGAAGCGTTGTTCTTCGAGCAGCCGTGCGAGACGATCGAAGCTTGCGAGGCGGCGCAGGTGCGCGAGG
>JBNLET010000132.1:0-8670 GCA_050305135.1 Rhodocyclaceae bacterium
AGCGGCATCGTCGCGCCGCGGGGCGCTGCGCGCTCGCTTTCCAGCGCCATCAAGCTTGCGAGCATGCGCCCGATCCCGCCGCCGTCATGCAGCCGCCTTGCCAGATCGGCCAGGCTCGGGGCGGCGTCGGCGACGCCGGCCTCGGCCGCCAGTTCGCGCAGCACGGCCGCCGCGGCGGCCGGATCCCGGCCGCTGTCGGCCAGCGCCCGGTGTGCGCGGGCGAAATCGTCGCGGCGCGGCACGCCGCCGAGCAGCTGCGGCCAGTCGAGCAGCAGCCGCCACAGGTTTTCCTGCGCCATCTCGGCCGCCACCGCGCGCTCCGCGTCGGCGTCGCCGCCGCCCGGGCGCCCCAGCGCCGCATCGATCGCCGCCCGCGCGGCGACGCCCTGGGCGCGGCCGCACAAGCTGAACAGCGCCGCGGCGAGGCCCACCGCCTGCTCGACGCCATGCCCGACCAGCAGATGCGCCGCCAGCGGCCGCGAGTTCCTCACCTCGACGCGGCGGATCGCCGCACCGTCCCACTGGGCCACCAGGCACAGGCTGCCGGCCGCGCTCATGGCCGGCCCGGCGCCACGCCGCCCGGCAGCAACGCGCGCAGAAAGCCGCGCCGCGACACCTCGACCGCCGACGGCGCCCGCCCCTGCAGCCGGGCCGCTTCGCGCGCGGCAGCCAGTTCGTCGGCCGCATCGGCCGGCGCCAGCAGCGCCCGCAGCGCCTCCTCGGCCACCTGCTGCGCCGCGGCCTGGCTGTCGAACTCGAACAGCGGCGAATACAGCGAACAGGACAGGTAGGCGCCGAGCTCGTCGCAGCGATGGACGATGAACGGATAGTCGCCGGACGGGAATTTCAGCCAGCGGGTCTCGCCCTCGCGGCCCGCCGCCGCCTCCGCGTCGGGCAGCAGCATCAAATTCATGCACCACGGCGTCAGCAGCGCGCCGAGCCAGTGCTCGCGCCAGCGCCGAAAACCGACCGTCGCCACCGCCAGCGCCGGATTGCACAGCGGCATGTCGGCCATGGCGCTCGCCGCGACATGCTCGAAGAAGGCCCGCACGGCCGCCGCGGGATTCGTGGCACGCCCGCTCACGCGTCCTCCGCCAACACCATGAACTTGTGCTTCGGCGCATCGCAGTTCGGGCAGCACCAGTGTTCCGGCAGCGCCGCGAACGGCGTGCCGGGCGGGATCTGCCACACCGGGTCGCCCTCGGCCGGATCGTATACCTGCCAGCAGATGCCGCATTCGAGCCGCGCCCCGGGCGCGAGCCGCCCGTCGTCGCCCCGGTAGCTGCCTTCGAACAGCTGCCCGGCCGGCCGATCCGCTGCCGACGTCATTGTTCGCCCCATTCCTTCAGCGTCATGATCCATTCCTCCAGCCGGTCGATGCTGTCGGCGAAATCCTCCGCCGCGGCCGGTACCACGTCGGGCACCGCGGTCACCTCGATGGTGCTGAGGATGACCGTGTCCACGCTGTTGAAATACTGCACCCACCAGGTATCGGCGAGACCGGTGCTGCTGACCCGGCAGTTGCCGTAGCCGCGCGACAGCACCGTGACGCTGCCCGGCCCCAGCACCTGGGCCAGATGGGCATGGTCGGCCGGCGTCATCGGCAGCAGCGTCAGGTTGACGATGTGGGCCGGCACACCATCGCGATAGGCGGCCGACCGGTCGAGCAGTTCGGCCAGCACCGGCGGCGCATTCATCACGCCCTCGGGCGGCGCGCCGATCGGAACGCTCGGCCGCGCAGCGGCGCGCGCGCCGGCCACCACTTCGGCCGGCAGGTCGCAGGCGCACACCTGGTCGCTGACGATGCCTTGTCCGGCGTCGACGCCGACCACGCGCCAGATGCCGGCGAACACCGTCTCCTGTATGCGCAGCTCCGGCTGCCCGCGCACGATCAGGCTGACCTCGCCCTCGCCGAGCAGCTCGTTGATGACGCCGCGCAGCTCGGGCGGCAGCGGCGCCAGATCGAGCCGCGGCGGATTCGGCGCGCCGAAGCGCCAGGCCTTCATCCGCGCCAGCAGCCTCTCCAGTTGCCGGCAGGCGGCGGCGCGCAAGGCCGGATCGGCGACCGCGTCGGGCCGCGGCGGCGCGTAGGTCTGCATCTCCTTCGGCATGTCGAGGTAGTCGAGCGCCTGTTCCTCGACCTGGCTGCCGGCGCCCAGCGCGACGAGCGGGAGCGGAAACGGATTCATGTCGTCTCCTCGCTTCGGTGGCAGCCGCCGGCGGCGGCGCGGAGCGGGATGCCGATGCCCGGCACGCGGGACACCGGCGCCTCGAGCATGCGCTGCACGGCCGGCCCCAGCAGCGGCCAGTCGTACATGCCTTCGAGCACACCGACGTAGTCGCCGCCCCGCAGGAACAGCAGGCTCGGGAAGCGGGCGACGCCGTAGCGGGCGGCGGTCTCGCGCGCCGCCGCGGGCAGCATCGCGGCCGCCGCCAGCCGGCCCGCGAAGGCCTTCAAGAGCTCCGGCAGCACGACCGCCAGATCCCAGCTCTCCGGGTTGCGGGCCGGATCGTCGGTCAGCAACAGCACCAGGTCGCCGGCGGCCCCGGCCATCTCGTCGAGCGCCGCCGCGCCGTCGAGCGTCGCGAGGCCGGCGGCCCGCTGGCGCTGCAGCAGGCGGTCGAGGCCGTCGATGGTCGGACTGGCAATCATCGGATTCACTCCTTGCCGAGAAAATCGGGCAGTTGCGGTTCGCGTCCGAGCAGATCGCCGAAGGCCGCGTGCAGGTCCGGCGACTCGCCCGCCATCAGCGACTCGACCGCCGACAGCGCGCTTGCCACCGCGCGCGCCCGCGCCTCGTCGATGACCTCGCGTGCCGCGCCCAGGTGGGTCAGCAGCCAGGCCCCGGCGGGCTGCTCGCCGACCAGCAGCGTGTCGATCCAGTGCCGCCCGCCGTCGTCGTCGCAGCACAGGGCCGCCGCCCCCTGCTGGCGCACTACCCGCATCGGCACGCCGAGGCACATCTCAGCGCCCCGCCGGCGGCATGAAGCGCGCGTCGCCGACGCGGCACGCCGCCTCGGCCGACGGGCGGCCGCGCTCGTAGCTGTCCAGCGCCAGCGCAGCGGCGCTCGGTTGCCCGGGCCCGCCGCCGCGCGGCCGCGCCTCGATGCCCCAGTCGTGCAGCACGCCGAGCGCGGTTTCGACGGCCTGCGGCAGGCAGCGCCGCAGCGGCTCGCGCAGGCTTCCGCCGAAGTCCTCGAGTTCCGCCGGCTGCACGCCGATCAGCACGATCTCGGCCGGCAAGCGGCCGACCAGCACGGCCGAGGCGAGCACTTCCTGGAAACCGGTCTGGTGCAGGCTCATCTTCTTGGCGCCCATGAACCTCGGCACCTCGTCGCCGCGCACGATCTTCATCGTGCCGGCCGGCAGGCCGTAGTCGATGGCGTCGAAGACCAGCAGGTGGGAGGCCGCGGTGACGTAGGGCAGCAGGTACAGGCCCTGGGTGCCGCCATCCATCAGCGTGACGTTCGACGGCAGTTGCCAGCCGGCGTCCAGCGCCTCGACGCAGCGAATGCCGAAGCCTTCGTCGGCCCACAACAGATTGCCGATGCCGAGCACCAGCACGCCGCACTGATCCGCACTCATGTCTGCTCCGTGTAACGGTTCGCGTAACACTCGCAGACTCCATGCCAGCCCCGGCCGGCAGCGTCGAATGCCCGCCGGGCAAGGGCCTTCGGCCGCAGCGCGCGGCAAGGCCGGCGCCGCCGTGGGGACATTCGGATCGCGACCGGGCTACGGCAGTGGAAAGTCGCTTACCACCCGCAGCTGGCCGGCCCGGCGCCGACGACTAGTGCATCTCCTTCTCGATGTTCGAGAACAGGCTGTCGTAGATCTCGATCAGCGCTTCCCGGTCCGGGCCGCCCTTGATCCACTTGCGGTCGTGAGCGATCTTGATCGCTGCCTGCTCCATCTCCGACAGGCTGCGGGCGTCGATCTCCTCGCCGTGGATGATCAGGTTCGCGTCGGCACGGGCCTTCTGCGCCAGTGCCACCAGATTGACCGAGGTCTCCATCGCCCTGGCCCCGGAGCCGATCGCGGCGGCCAGTTCGCTGACCCGGCCGGCGGACTCCGCCGAGCCGGACAGGTTGACGACGAATTCCTCGGTCGTGCCCTTGGCCTCGGCGACCGACTCGCTCAAGCTGCCGATCTGACCGGTCGCCGACTGCATTGCCGCGCTCATCGCCGAGATCGCCTCGGCGATCTCCTCCGCCGAGCGCTGCGCCTGGTCGGCCAGCTTGCGCACCTCGTCCGCGACCACCGCGAAGCCGCGCCCGGTCTCGCCGGCCCGTGCCGCCTCGATGGCTGCATTGAGTGCCAGCAGGTTGGTCTGCTTGGCGATGCTGTCGATGTGTTCGGTGATCTGGTTGATCGCGCCGGCCTTTTCCTCCAGCTCGGCCAGCGCCGCCACGCCCTGCCCGGCCAACTGGTGGGCCGTGCCGAGTGCCGCCGACATGCGCTCCGCGGCGCTCGACATGGAGCGGGCCGTATCGGCGAAGCTGCCGGCCAGCGATTCGGATTGACCGGCACCGCTGCCGACCTCGCCGAGCGTTGTACCGACGCGTTCGATGGCCATCGACAGACCCTTCTCCGAGCGCACGAAGATGCGCGACAGCAAGGCCTCGCGGGCCACCGACTCCTGCGCCGCGTCGACCTGGTCCAGCATCAGCTGGACCTGCTCCAGCACGCGCCGGAAGATGCCGTGCAGGCCGGTGGTCTGGAGCCGGCGCCAAGGCCTGGCATTGGCGCTGGCATCCATGCCGCCGAGGATCTCGCGGAACGCGGTCTCGGTCTGGTCGAGGGCGGAATTGAGGTCCACCCGGATCGATTCCAGTACCGGGTCGGCGAAGGCGCGCGGCAGCCGTTCCTTCAGCTCGCCCCGCCCGATGTCGCGGGCCAGCTGGTTCAACTGGGCCAGCGGCGACTGCCCGCCGGCCGCGGCCGGCCGCAGCAGCAGCACCGCGGCGAGCACGGCCGCGGCGAGTGCCGCCCACGGCGTCAGGAACGCCAGCCCGGCGCCGGCCAGCGCCAGCAAGACCGCCGCATGCCGGCGATCAAAGCGCGAAGACAAGCTCTTCATAGCTTTTCCCCGTCTGGTTCAAGAGGTCCACCAGCACCTGGGTGCCGGCCTTGATGGCGTCCCGCGCGCCGGCCGCCTTCTCGGCCGCCAGCATCTGCGCATAGACCGGCGTGATCGCGGCGATCGCGTCGCGCGTCGGGCAGCGACGCACCGAGGTGTAGCCGACGATGCTGCCGTCCGTCGCGAAGTCCGGCGTGATGTGGGCGAAGACCCAATAGAAGCCGCCGTCCTTGGACATGTTCTTGACGTAGGCGAAGAACTCCTTGCCCGACTGGATGGTGTCCCAGGCCAGCTTGAACGCCGACCGCGGCATGTCGGGATGGCGGATGATGTTGTGCTGGGTGCCGATCAGTTCGTCCTCGCTGTAGCCGGAGAATTCGACGAAGATCGGGTTGCCGTAGGTGATGAGGCCTTTCGGACTGGTTTTCGATACGATGAAGTCGTCTTCCCGCATCACCCGCTCGACGGTGGTCGGCGTGATTGCGCGTTTCATGGCAGGGTCCCTCCCTACTGCTTTGTGCTAGCTCTTGGTGAGTAACGGCGCGGCCGGTACAGGCCTTTAGTGCGGCAGTGCCGGTACAGCGGGAGGCGTGCCTCAGGCCCGCCGACGGCGCAGCCGGCAGCGCGCCAGGTGAAGATCCCAGGCGGCCTGCAGGCCGGCCCACAACCAGGGGTCGGTGCCAAAATGGGCTGCCAGCCGGACACAGGTGTCGGGCGAGATGCCGCGCCGACCGCGGATCAGCTCGTTGATCCGGCGGCGCGAAATGCCGAGCGCGCGCGCCAGCGCCTGCTGCGTGATGCCGGCCGGACGCATGAAGCGCGACTCCAGGAAGTGTCCGGGCCGTACCGGCGAGCGCGCCGGCCGCGGCCGGCCGGCAGCGGTCGCCGGAAGGCAATGCGCCGGGCGGCAGCGCCCGGCCGGGGGCTCGGCTGCCGGCAGGGGGCCGGCCCGGCTCAACTCTTGAACATCCGGTAGCCGCTGATCATCGTGCTGATGATGCTCTGGCGCCCCATGATGTCCTCGCGGATCGCCGCATAGACGTGCAGCATCACGAAACAGACGATCACCCACATGCCCAGGTGGTGCCAGGTATGCACGTCCTGCGACTGGCCGAACAGCGGGATCACCCAGCTCGTGAACAGCGCATGGGCCCAGTGCCCGTCCTGGGCGCCCTCGCCGTACAGCGCGAAGCCGGTGGCGATCATGAACAGCGCCATCAGCAGGAAGCCGAACACCATCGCGAAGCGGGCCAGCGGGTTGTGGCCGACGTAGCGGTTCGGGTAGGGCCGCGTGAAGGTGTACCAGCGCAGCATCGAGACCACCTCGCGCCAGTAGGCCGGCGTGAAGATCGGCACGCTGAACAGCTCGCGCGAATGGTGGTTGCCGACGATGGCCCAGTAGGCCCGGCCGAGCAAGCCGACCGCCAGCACGTAGCCGGCCGTGAAGTGGGCGAAGCGGATGTAGCCCATCAGGAAGTGGGCGCTGGCCTCGCCCGGCAGCGAGGGCAGCGGCGAGCCGATGAAGTAGCCGGTCAGCGCCAGCACAGTGATGGCCAGCGCGTTGACCCAGTGCCACAGGCGCACCGGCGCCTCGTACACGTAGATCGACTTGATGCTCGGCGCATCGGCGACGGCATTGTCGTCGACCCCGGTGACGTCCGCGAGATTGGACTCAGACATGTTTCACCTCCGCCCGGCGGGCATCAACGGACCTTGACCTCGGCCATCTGCCGGCCGTCGGGACTCATCACGTGGGTCGAGCAGGCCAGGCAGGGATCGAAGGAGTGGATCGTGCGCAGGATCTCGAGCGGCTCGTCGGCCTTCGCCACCGGGGTGTTCATCAGCGAGGCCTCGAAGGCGCCGATCTGGCCCTTGTCGTCGCGCGGGCTACCGTTCCAGGTGGTCGGCACGACGGCCTGGTAGTTGTCGATCCGCCCACCCTCGATCTTCACCCAGTGGCCCAGCGCGCCGCGCGGCGCCTCGCTGAAGCCGACCCCCCTGGCCTCGGCCGGCCACTTGTCCGGCGACCACTTGTCCACGTTGGCGGTGGCGGTGTCGCCGGCCTTGATGTTCCTGATCATCTTGTCGAAGAAGAAGCGCATCTTGTGCGCCGCCCAGGAGGCTTCGAGACCGCGCGCGGCGGTACGCCCGAGAGTCGAGAACAGCGCCGGCAGCGGCAGCCCGAGGTCCTTCAGCAGCTTGTCCACCGGCTCCTTGAATTCGGCCCTGCCCTGCACGTAGCCGATCACGTAGCGGGCCAGCGGACCGACTTCCATCGCGTGGCCGCGCCAGCGCGGCGACTTGATCCAGCTGTATTTGCCCTCCTCGTCGAGGGACTCGATGCGCGTCTTGCTGCCCTTGAAGTTCTTGCCCAGCTCGAAATTGGGCTCGGTGACGCCGTCCCACGGGTGCAGGCCCTTGTTCTCGTCGGCATAGCGGTACCACGAATGGCTGACGAACTCCTGGATCTGCTCCGGGTCGCGCAGATCCACCTCGTGTACCTTGGACAGGTCGCCGTTGATGATCGCGCCGCGCGGCAGCAGCAGGTTGCCGGCCGAATAGTCGTTGGCGCGATCCGGGATGTCGCCGTAGGACATCACCGACAGGCCGGACAGGCCGCCGCCGTAGGTCCAGTCCTTGTAGAACGAGGCGATCGCCTTCAGGTCCGGCCGGTAGACCTGGTCGATGAACTCGATCGTGCGGTCGATGATGCTGGAGACCATGTTCAGGCGCTCCATGTTCACCGCCCCGACCGCGCCGACGCCGTCCAGGTTGATCGCGCACGGCATGCCGCCGACCAGCCAGTTCGGGTGCGGGTTCTTGCCGCCGAAGATGGTGTGGATCTTGACGATCTCGCGCTGGAAGTCGAGCGCCTCCAGGTAGTGGGTGACCGCCATCAGGTTGGCTTCCGGCGGCAGCTTGTAGGCCGGGTTGCCCCAGTAGCCGTTCATGAACGGCCCCAGCTGGCCGGCTTCGACGAACTTCTTCAGCCGGTTCTGGATGTCGCGGAAGTAGCCCGGCGAGGAGTTCGGCCAGCTCGAGATGCTCTGCGCCAGTTGCGAGGTGGCCTTCGGATCGGCCGACAGCGCCGACACCACGTCCACCCAGTCGAGCGCGTGCAGATGGTAGAAATGCACCAGGTGGTCGTGGGCCTGCAGCGTCAGCTGCATGATGTTGCGGATCGAATTGGCGTTGTCCGGAATGTCGATGCCGAGCGCGTCCTCCACCGCCCGCACCGAGGTCAGCGCATGGGTGCCGGTGCACACGCCGCAGATGCGCTCGGTGAAGGCCCAGGCGTCGCGCGGATCGCGCCCCTTCAGGATGACCTCCAGGCCGCGCCACATGGTGCCGGTGGACACCGCGTTCCTGATCACGTTGTTTTCGTCGAGGTTCACCTCGACCCGCATGTGGCCCTCGATGCGCGTCACCGGGTCCACCACCACCCGCTTGCCGCTGTTGTCCAGCTTGAAGCCCTGAGTCTCGTAGACAGCCATGATCACTTGTCTCCCTTAGGCATGTCGGAGCCCGGCTTGACGCGCAGGCGGCTGAGGGCGGAGGCCGCCGCATGGGCGGCCACCACGGCGCCGACCGT
>JBNLET010000133.1:0-5698 GCA_050305135.1 Rhodocyclaceae bacterium
TGCGGTCCGGAACGGGACTGCCCTTGACGATTTCGACGAGATAATACAGTAAGTGCCCGCCATCCAGCACCGGAATGGGGAGCAGGTTCAGGACCCCCAGACTGATGCTGATCAGCGCCAGGAACTTGAGGTAGTGCGGCAATCCCATCTTTGCCGACTGGCCGGCGAAATCGGCGATCGTGACCGGGCCGGAGAGGTTTCTCCAGGAGACGTCGCCGACGATCATCTTGCCGATCACCGAGATGCTCAGCGCCGAGGTCTCCCAGGTCTGGCGGAAAGCCTTCAGCAGCGCTTCGCCGGCACCGTAGCGCACCACCGCGAACATCTGTTCGCGCAGGCCGGGATCGTCTGCCACGGCGACGCCGATGCGCGCGACGCGACGGCCGTGGACCTCCTCCATCTCGGGCTGCACCTGCAATGCGACGCGGGTCCCGCCCCGCTCGACCTCGATTTCGAGCGAGTGCCCCTCGGAGGCGACCACCTTGTCCACCAGCGTCGACCACTGCTCGACCGGTGCGCCGTCGATGGCCGTCACCCGGTCGCCGATCCGCATGCCGGCCCGGTCCGCCGCGCCGCCCTCGATCAGCCGCCCGATCACCGGCGCAATCGTCGGACGGACCGGCTTGAGGCCGAGCTGATCGAGCACGTCGCCGGCATCGGCCTCGACCGAGGTGCCGGCCAGCGACAGGCTGCGCGCCCGGCTGGCGCGGCCGCCGTCCGGCACCACGGCCAGCTCGATGCGGGCACCGGCCAGCGCATGCTGCAGCAGCGCCCAGCGCAATTCCTGCCAGCTGCGCACCTGCCCGCCGTCCACCGCGACGATCAGGTCGCCCCGCTCCAGTCCGGCCTCGGCCGCCGCCGAGCCGGCCACGGGCTGTTCGATACGCGGCCGCAACTCCTCGGCACCGTAGATGAACAGGCCCCAGTAGAGCACCACCGCCAGCAGCAGGTTGGCCAGCGGGCCGGCCGCGACGATCGCGAAGCGCTTGCCGACGCTCTGCCGATTGAAGGAGCGGTGAAGCTCCTCCGGCGCCACTTCGCCTTCGCGCTCGTCCAGCATCTTGACGTAGCCGCCGAGCGGGAACGCGGCCAGCGCCCATTCGGTCCGGTCCGGTCCGAAGCGGCGCGCCAGCAGCGGCTTGCCGAAACCGACCGAGAAACGCAGCACCTTGACGCCGCACAGCCGCGCCACCAGGTAGTGGCCCAGCTCGTGGATCACGATCAGCACGCCGAGGGCCAGCGCGAAGGGGATCAGGTAGTCGAATAGGTTCATGGGCAACTGGCGGTCAGGCGGCGATCAGTGCGCTCGCCTGTTCGCGCGCCGCCCGGTCCGCTTCGAAAACGTCTTGCAAGCAGCAGACCGCCGACGCGGCAATCCGTTCCAGCACCGATCGGCAGACGCCGGCGATGCCGGTAAAGGGCAGGCGGCGCTCGAGGAAGGCCTCCACCGCCACCTCGTTGGCGGCGTTCAGCACGGTCGCGGCGTTGCCGCCGGCCTGCAGCGCCTGGTAGGCGAGCGCCAGGCAAGGGAAGCGCTGCAGGTCGGGCGCCTCGAAATCCAGCCGCGCGACGCGGAACAGGTCGAGCGATGCGACGCCGGACTCGATGCGCTCGGGATAGGCCAGCGCATGGGCGATCGGTGTGCGCATGTCGGGGTTGCCGAGCTGGGCCAGTACCGAACCGTCGGCATATTCCACCATCGAGTGGATCACGCTCTGCGGATGGATGACGACCTGGATCTCGGACGGCGCGGCGCCGAACAGCCAGTGCGCCTCGATCACCTCCAGGCCCTTGTTCATCATCGTCGCCGAATCGACCGAGATCTTGCGCCCCATCACCCAGTTCGGATGGGCGCAGGCCTCTTCCGGCGCGACGTCCGACAGGCTGGCCGGATCGCGCTCGCGGAACGGGCCGCCGGAGGCGGTCAGCAGGATGCGGCGGATGCCGCTCGCCGCCGGGCGCCGGTCGAAGCCGGCCGGCAGCGCCTGGAAGACGGCGTTGTGCTCGCTGTCGATCGGCAGCAGCGTCGCGCCCCCCTCCTCGACCGCGGCCATGAACAGCGCGCCGGACATCACCAGCGCCTCCTTGTTGGCGAGCAGGATGCGCTTGCCGCTGCGTGCCGCCGCCAGCGTCGGCGGCAGGCCGGCAGCGCCGACGATGGCCGCCATCACGGTGTCCGCGCGCGGATCCGAGGCCACCGCGCACAAGGCATCCTGTCCATGCAGGATGTCCGGGCGATACGGGTCGTCGGCCAGCAGCGTGGCCAGCTCGTCGGCCGCCGCGGCCGAGCCGACCACCACCACTTGCGGCCGCGCCAGCCGGATCTGTTCCAGCAGCACCTCTATGCGCCGGTGGGCGGTCAGCGCGAAGACGGCGTAGCGGTCCGGGTGGCGCAGCACCACGTCGATGGTGCTGCGCCCGATCGAACCGGTGGCACCCAGTATCGTCAGTGTCCTCATGCCAATCCTTTCCTGCTGCGGGCCCGCGCGAAGCATCTCAAAATCCCCGGCTCAGCAGCTGGGCCGCCAGCGCCACCAGCGGCAGCGTCGACAGCAGGCTGTCGATGCGGTCCAGCACGCCGCCATGCCCGGGCAGCACCGTGCCGCTGTCCTTGACGCCGGCCTGGCGCTTGGCGAGCGATTCGAACAGGTCGCCGACGATGCTGACGACGGTGTGCACGACGCAGGCCGCCGCCAGGGCCAGCAGCTGGCCCGCCGCCGGCTGCAGCGCGCCGCTGGCCAGCCCGACCACCAGCGCGTAGGCGATGACGCCGGCGACCGCGCCATAGGCCCCCTCGCGGCTCTTGCCGGGGCTGATCTTCGGCGCCAGCTTGATCCGGCCGAAGCGCTTGCCGACGAAATAGGCCGCCACGTCGGCCATCCACACCGATGCCATGATCGCCAGCAGCCACCAGGGTCCGTACTGCTGCCGGATCACCACCAGGGCCAACGCGGCCGGCAGCAGCAGCAGCAGGCCCAGCAACATGCCGGACCAGCCACCCGGGACACGCCAGCCGGACCTCAGCCACAGCGGCGCGACGCACAGCCAGAAGGCCGCGCTCAGCGCGAACAAGCCCAGGCTCGGCCAATGCGCCTGCAGCACCTGGCCGCTCGGCGCGACGACCAGCACCAGCACGGCGATCAGGCTGGTGAACACCGGCCGTGCGGGTCCCCTCAGCCGGATCAGCCCGGCCCATTCCCAGGCACTGAGCGCGCCGACCAGTGCCGCGAAGACGATCCAGGCCGGCCCCGGTGCCGCGAACAGGATCGCGCCGAAGACCGATACCAGCACGAGGGCGGTGAGAACCCGGGTCCTAAGCATTCCCGGGGACGTCCTCCGCCCCGCCTTTCAATTGCTCGCTGGTGCGTCCGAAGCGCCTTTCGCGCTGCTGGTAGGAGGCGACCGCCTCGCCCAGCGCCTGTTCGTCGAAATCAGGCCACAGCGTTTCGGTGAAATAGAGTTCGGTGTAGGCGAGCTGCCACAGCAGGAAATTCGAGATCCGCTGTTCGCCGCCGGTACGGATGAAGAGGTCCGGCTCCGGTGCGTAGGCGAGCGCCAGATGCGGCGCCAGTGCCTCTTCGCCGAAGCCCGCGCGGCGCCCCGGCTCGGCGGCCAGCATGCGTTCCATGGCCTGCATGATGTCCCAGCGGCCGCCGTAGTTGGCCGCAATGGTCAGCGTCAGCCGTTCGTTGCCGGCGGTACGCGCCTCCGCCTCGCGGATCAGCCGCACCAGCGAATCGTCGAAGCGCGAGGTGTCGCCGATGACGCGGAAGCGGATGCCGTTCTCGTGCAGCCGGTCGATCTCCTTCTGCAGCGATTTCAGGAACAGCTGCATCAGGAACGACACCTCGTCGGCCGGGCGGCGCCAGTTCTCGGAGCTGAACGCGAACAGCGTCAGGTATTCGATGCCGTGGTCGATGCAGCCGCGGATCACCGCCCGCACCGATTCGACGCCCCGCGCATGGCCGGCGACGCGCGGCATCATGCGGCGGCGGGCCCAGCGGCCGTTGCCGTCCATGATGATCGCCACGTGCCTCGGGCTGCGGGCGGTATCCGGAATCGAGCGGGTGGTGCTTACGAACGGGATCGCCAAGACTGCGCCTCGATCGGAGCGTTACGATCGGAGTGCGATCAGACCTGGAGGAGTTCCTGCTCTTTCTGCGTCAGCAAGCGGTCCACCTCGGCGACGTAGCGATCGGTGAGCTTCTGCACGTCGTCCTGCGCCCGGCGCTCGTCGTCCTCGGAGATCTCCTTCTCCTTGGTGGCGTCCTTCAGGTGGTTGTTGGCGTCGCGGCGCAGGTTTCGGATCGCCACCTTGGCGGTCTCGCCCTCGTGCTTGACGACCTTGAT
The DNA here is from genome assembly GCA_050305135.1 of Rhodocyclaceae bacterium. Lineage (GTDB taxonomy): Bacteria > Pseudomonadota > Gammaproteobacteria > Burkholderiales > Rhodocyclaceae > Cognatazoarcus. The sequence continues at coordinate 4,351 of JBNLET010000133.1, forward strand.
CAGCTCGCGGCGGCGCTCCTCGGTCAGCGCAGGCATCGGGACGCGGATGATGTCGCCCTGGTTGGCCGGGTTGAGGCCCAGGTCGGAATCGCGGATGGCCTTCTCGACCTTCGAGAACATCGGCTTTTCCCACGGCTGCACGCCGATCGTGCGGGCATCCAGCAACGAGATGCCGGCCACCTGGTTGATCGGCACCATGCTGCCGTAGTACTCCACCTGGATGTGGTCCAGCAGGCCGGTATGGGCGCGACCGGTGCGGACCTTGGCCAGATCGGCCTTCAGCGCCTCGATCGACTTCTGCATCTTCTGTTCGGCGGTTTGCTTGATCTCGGCGATCATCGATCGGCTCCTTAACAGTAGACGAGCGTGCCCTCATCCTCGCCGAGCACCACGCGGCGCAGCGCACCCGGCTTGAAGATGCTGAACACGTTGACCGGCAGGCGCTGGTCGCGGCACAGCGCGAACGCGGTCGCATCCATGACCTGCAGGTTGCGGCTGATGGCCTCGTCGAAGCTGAGCTTGTGGAAGCGCGTGGCGCTGGCGTCCGACTTCGGGTCGGCGGTGTAGATGCCGTCCACCTTGGTCGCCTTCAGCACGATCTCGGCGCCGATCTCGGCGCCGCGCAACGCAGCCGCGGTGTCGGTGGTGAAGAACGGGTTGCCGGTGCCGGCCGCGAAGATCACGACGCGCCCGTCCTCGAGATAGCGGATGGCCTTGCCGCGGATGTAGGGTTCCACCACTTGGTCCATCGTCAGCGCGGATTGTACCCGGCTGACCAGGCCGGCCCGGCGCATCGCGTCGGACAAGGCCATCGCGTTCATGACCGTCGCCAGCATCCCCATGTAATCGGCGGTTGCCCGATCCATGCCGGATGCCGCGCCGGCCATGCCGCGAAAGATGTTGCCGCCGCCGATCACGACGCCGACCTGCACGCCGAGGCGCGAGACCTCGGCGATGTCGGTGACGATGCGACCCACCACCTCCTCGTTGATGCCGTAGGCGTCGTCGCCCATCAGGGCTTCGCCGGACAGCTTCAGGAGAATGCGCTTGTAGGCGGCCACGACGGCTCCCTTACTTCTGGGCGGAGGCGGCCTGGGCGGCCACTTCGGCAGCGAAGTCGGAGACCTTCTTCTCGATGCCCTCGCCGACCACGTACAGCGTGAAGCCGGCGACGCTGGCGCCACGCGACTTCAGCAGCGCCTCGACGGTCTGCTTGCCGTCCTCGGCCTTGACGAAGACCTGGCCCAGCAGCGTGACGTCCTTCAGGTACTTGGCCACGGTGCCGTCGGCGATCTTGTCCAGCATCGCTTCCGGCTTGCCGGCCTCGCGCGCCTTCTCGATCGCGATG
>JBNLET010000134.1:0-7934 GCA_050305135.1 Rhodocyclaceae bacterium
TGGACCGCTGGTCAGGATTTGCCGGGCCACAGGCCGTGGCCTGGGATGGCACCCGCTACTGGTTCACGGACGGCAGCAGGACCTACACGCTGGCCGCCACGCTCGGTGCCTATCCGGTCAAGCAAGGGGATTCGGGCGCGAGCGGCATTGCGATCAGCGCCGACGGCAAGTTGCTCGGATCGAGCAGCAGTGGGTTGCTGAGCTGGATGGGTTCGCAGTTCGTCGTCAGCAGGCGGCCCGAAGGCACCAATTCGCTCTACGCGATCGCGACGCATCCAGACGGCAGGATCGCGCTCGCCGACTTCAACAGCTCCCGGGTCGTCGTGCTGGATGCGGGTCTTACGACACGCGACGACTTTGCGGGCTTTTCAGGCATCAAGGGTATCGAGTTCGACGCGAGCGGCCATCTCTTCGTGGCGAGCGGCGGCACCGGCATCGTGGCGCGCTTCGAGTCCGTGGATGCGATCGATCCCGTCCCGTCGCGGTTCGCCCGTATCAGCGGCCCCGGCTGGTTCGACATCGCTCCTGACGGCGCCCTTTGGGTGAGCCGCAACGGCGGCGTCAGTCGCCTCGACCCGAACGGACAGGTCGGCTTGCAAATGAGTTCGCCCAGCCTTGCAGGGCTCCTGGTCGACGATGCCGGCGTGCTTGGGGTACTCACCGGTAGCAGCCAGATCGTGCAGTGGGACGGCAGCGCGTGGCCGGTCCTTGCGACGGGGCTTTCGTCGCCCGAAGGCGTGCTCGAACTGCCGGACGGTGCGGTCGTGGTGGCCAACCGCGGCAATGGCACCGTGGTGCAGTGGCGCGACGGCGTGCTCGACCCACGCGTCAGCGGGCTCGCGAACCCCCACGACCTGGACCTGATGTCCGACGGACAAGGCCTCGTCGTCGTCAATGACCAGGGGCGCGCGCAGGAGGTGGCGGCCGACGGATCGATCAACGAACTCAACATCGCCGGCCTGGTTGGCCGGGCCAACCTGTACGGCGTGCGCACGCTCGGTGCCGGGCGCTATGCGCTCGGAGCCGGCGGCAGCAGCAGCGGGACGCTCTTCGAGGCGACCGTCACGGCGCCGGTCGAGCCGCCGGCAGCAGGCACCGTCGTCCATCGGACGAGCGCTTCCGTTGCATCGATACCGGCCGAGGAAGGCGAGGTGCTGGTCGATTTCGGCGACTGGGTGCCGCCCTACGGTGGGGATTTCGGCGTCCACATCGGCCGGGCAGGCCTCGATGGCGAATTGAGCAGCACCTTCCACGCCGGCTCGCTGGCCGAGGGCGTACTGTCGGTCGGCGCCGCGCTGCTGCCGCCGGGCACGCAGAACGTGGCTCTGACCTTCAACGTCGGCGGCGCCGATTTCAGCTCGGTTTCGCGCGTCGACACCTCGCTGGTCAAGCCGACCGTGGTCGGCGTGCGTCCGCAGGGCATGGTCGCGGACCGGGCCGGCAACATCTACTCGACCGACGCCTCGACGCTGCGCCGAACGGCGCCGGATGGCACCGAGACGGTACTGGCCAGCGGTTTCTCGTTCGGCAAGGGCATGGCGATCGACGATGCCGAGAATCTCTACGCGCCGGCGCGGGCGGCAAACGGCCGCTACCAGTTGCTGCGCTTTGCGCCGGACGGCCAGTACGTCGTCCTGGTGGCCGATCTCGGCGGCACGCCGGCCGGGGTCGCGATCGACAGTCGTGGCGAAATCTTCGTCGCACTGCCCGGCAAGATGCTGCAGGTGGCGGCGGACGGCAGCAGCTCGGTGTTCACTACCACAGGCATTCCTGATCCGAACGGGATCAGCGTGGACGGCAAGGACAACCTCTATGTCCAGAACCACGGCAACCTGGTGACGAAGATCAAGCCCGACGGTTCTGCGGTCGTGCTGTTCGACGGCAAGGACGGCGAGCCGAAGTTCGAATACGAGGGCGTCACGATCGCGGCGGACTGCGGCGAAAGCCTTTATCTCACTCCGTTCTCGTGGCCGCAGGTCAATCAGAACGGCGAGGAATATACGCTCGCCCAACTCAATCCGCGCACCGGCCAGGCCTCGGTCGTGCTCGACGGCAGCAAGGTCCACTACGACCTGGGCGACATGGATTACATCACCTTCGACCGCTTCGGTTCGCGCATCCTGATCTGGACCGACTACAGCGGCGGGCGGATCTGGCAGGTGCCGGTGGCCTGCGGCGCGATCTCGGTCGAGGCCCACCTCGTCACCGGGCCGGGGCAGACCTTGAGCGGTGTCAACCGCGCGCCGGCAGCTGCGGTACCGCTCGCCGACGGCGGCACCGAGTACGTCTGGAGCCTGCGCGACGTGACGCCGCAGGGGCTGAGTTTCGGCTTCGACACGATGCTTGAGAACCTCTCGCTGGGCGAGGTCCGGCCGGTCGTCAAGAGCGCCTACCTGTTGTTCGAGAACAGCTTCTCGCCGAACAAGGTCAGGTTGCCGGTGGCGGTGCCGACCGTCGAGGTCGAAAACCTGATCGACCTGTCGGTGTCCGCCGACAAGCCTGCCTATCTTGCCGGCGAGTCGTCCCTGCTCACCGCCCGGCTGGCCAACAGCCGCACGGCGGAGGTGGCCGGGCTGCTGACGCTCGATGTTTTCGACGCGGCCGGGGAGTTGGTCGCGCGCGTCAGCAATGAAGGGGTCGCGATCGCCGCCGGCGAGGCGATCGACGTCTCGGGTCGCTTCCCGATCGCGTCGCTGATGCCGGCAAGCTACCGCGTCGAAGCACGGCTGTCCGATGGCGATCGGGTGCTGGCCGTTGCCGCGGGCGGTTTCCAGGTGCTGTCGGATGCGGGCTCGGGCCTGCTGGCGTCGAGCCTCGCGCTGGACAAGGGCAGCTATTCGCCGGGCGAGGTCGTCTCGATTACGTCGGGCCTGTCCAACGTCAGCGCCAATACCGCGCTGGGCCCGCTCGACGTGCTGGTCCAGATCAGCGACTCGGCCGGCACGCCGATCTATGCCCGGCACCTGTCGCTGAACCAGTTGCTGGCCGGCGGCTCCGGTTCGTACCTGAGCCAGCACAACCTGGCAGGCGCGAATTCCGGCAGCTACACGGTGACGCAGACCGTGTCGGATGCCGATTCGGTGGTGCTCGACGTGCAGAGCCGCGGCTTCGTCGTCGAGTCTTCCGCCGACACCGGCTTCGGCCTCACCGGCACGCTGAGCGTGCTGCCCGGCGAGGTCGGCATCGGGGAATCCGTCAGCCTCGGCTATACGCTCGGCAACAGCGGCAATGCCGCGTTCGCGTCGCTGCCGGTCAGCCTCAGCATCGTTGACCCGGTCACCGCCACGGTGGTGAGCCGATCCAGTTTCGCCACGGTCCTCGACGTGGGTACGCAGATCGCCGGCAGCGACAGCTGGGTTGCACAAGGGCTTGCCGGGCAAACCCTGGTAGTGGTCCTGACGGCCACCGTCGGCAGCGGCGAAGTGACGCTGGCCCAGCGGAACATCCGACTTACGGTCCCGCCGCCGCCGACGATCGCCCTCGAAGCGCTCGACCGCGACCGTAGCCGGGTGCTGGTGCTCGTGAGCTGCCGCAAGGGCGAGTCGGCGGACGACTCCGGTCAGTCGGACGACACGCAGGGCGACAGCCAGGACGACGGCGGCGAGACCGGCGAAAGCCTGAACTGCGCCAACCAGCGTGCCGCGGTGATTCGGTCCAAGCTGGCCGAGCTGGGCGTCGAGCACACGGTGGTGACCCATGGCGACGACTTCGAGACCGAGATGCGTTGTGGCGCGTTCGACACCTACTGGGTCAGCGGCGGCAGCCACAAGCTCAGCCCGTGGGCGCTCGGCGAGCTGCGCGAAGCCATGCAGCGCGGCGACGGACTGATCGTCGACGGCTTCGACGACGCCAATAAGGGCGAATTGCTGGATGCGCTCGCCGTCTCGGCCAAGGGGCGGCAAAACAGGACCGAACTGCTCGTCACGATCGCGCCGTCGAGCGGACTGCCGGCGGGCGTCTTCCAGGCGCCGGGCCGCGCGGTCAAGTATCGGCCGGAAGGCGGCGAAGTGTTGGCGGGCTTCGACGACAACGGCGACCCGGCGATCGTCGGCAATGCCGACGGCCTCGGCCGCGGGCTGGCGTTCGCGTTCAGCCTGCCGGACCTGCTGGCGCGGGGCGATGCGACGGCGGACGCCTGGCCCGCCGAGCTGCTGCGCGCGGCGCTAGAGCGCGTGCATGGGCTGCAGCGCGATCCCTGGCCGGGAGAGCCGGTCGAGCTGGGCGTCAAGATCGCCAATCCGGGCGACAAGGCGCTGCGGGTGATCGTGGTCGCGACCCTGCCCGACGGCGTGCAGTACCTGTCGGCCGACCCGGCACCGAGCGAAGTGCCGACTGCCGGCGCCGCGCAAGTGGTGTGGGACCTCACGCTGGCGCCGAACGCCGGCCGGGCGCTGAACGTCTGGGTCGCCGCCGCAGCGGCGGGGCAGTACCTCGTTCCGTTCTCGGCCTCCAGTGTCGATGGGAGCGGCACGGCGAGCGGCAGCCCGGTCGGCGTCGAACTGCCGCTCGAGGTCGCCGGCGACGATCCGATCGTTGCCGACGCATTGGCGTCGATCGGATCGCTCGGTACGACGAGCAAGAAGGATCAGAGCACGTTGCAGCGCGCGCTGCGCTACGCCGAGGACGCCGCGGGCGAGTCGCAGGCCGGCGATCCGGTCAAGGCGCTGCAGAAATGGGTCAAGGCGGCGGCGGAACTGCGCGAGCTCGCGGCGCCCGCCAACGATGCGCTGCAGGCGGTATCGCTGGCCATCCGGCGAGAGCAGCGGCAGTTGTGTGCGCTGATGGGCTGCGTCCGGGGCGCCATGGCGGTGACCTCGGACGGCGTCGAGGCCGACGAACTGGATGCCAACGAGGCCGCGCATTTCAGCGCCCACGTCGGCAATGTCTGCGCCGTGCCGTTCGACGATCTGGAGCTCACTGCGCGCCTGATTTCACGCGCCACCGGGGCGGTCGTGTCGTCGCTGCACGACCGCCGGCAGCTGCAGCAGGCCGACGGCGAGCTGAGTTACGACGCCGACTGGATCACGCCCGATCGGGCCGACGATCTGGACGCCGTATTCACGATTCGCTGGCAAGGCATCCCCTGGCATCTCGACCACTTCGAGGTCGAGATCGAGCCGCCGGCCACCAAGCAGTAGGCACGCCACGAGACGACGGAGAAGATTGATGCGCACGACCCATTCCCTCCCCTTCGAGCACGCCCGCTTGCTCGCGGCACTGCCGGGTTCCCTTGCGCGAATGCTGCGCAGCTATTTCGCCGGCAACAATGGCGCAGCCCATCTATTCGGCCGCTATGCCGTACTGCGCAGTACCAGTCTGATAACGCTGGTTGCGTTCATCGCCCTGACGCTGCAACCTCTCGCCGCGGTGGCACAGACGAGCGCCACCGCTGAACCGGTCAAGCCCCGAGGTCTCGAAGTTGCAGAGAATGCGGTCAAGCGGGTCGTGCCGCGGGCGTGGCCAAGGCTGTCCGGCCTGCCCGACGCAACGCCGGCCAGTGACGAGGCGCTTGCGGCCACCGCGCAGACGGTCCTGATCGCCGAGGACGCGATCGAGTCCGAGACCGATGCGGTGCTGGCCGAGCTGGCTGCTACGCGCGAGCGACTCCTTGCGAAGGGGATGTCCCCTGAAATCCTCGCGCGCCACGATCAGGCTGTGGCTGAAATCGAAAGTCGGCGCGCTCAGTTTCGTACCCTGATGCAGTCGGTCGATACTGCTGTCGGAGGCAAGCAGAACTTCCTGTCATCGACGCTCGGTTTGACTCCGGTCGCCGACGATCCGGCTGCGCTGCGCCTCGCGGTGGAGGCGCTGGCCGACTTCATGGCCAAGCATCCGAACAAGCGCCGACACACACCCAGCGACCCTGCGAAGCTGCCCTGGGGGACGCCCGAGGGCGAGATTCGTCCTCCGATCGATACCGATCTCGGCTACCAGCTCAAGGGTCTGTTCCCTCAGCAGAGCATCAAGCTTGCCGCTGCCGGCAGTATCGGCGGCATCGTGCTGCCTCCTTCCGCAGGCGCCGCACCGACCGACGACGACCTGGGCGAGAGCGAAGAGATCCAGCTCACCGCAGAAATTCGCGACCAGGCCCAAGCGCTGGGCAACAACGCCGTGGCCATCCACAACTGGGTGCGCAACAACATCGCCTTCGTACCCAGCTACGGCAGTATCCAGGGCGCCGCGCTAACGATGTCGACGCGGCGCGGCAATGCATTTGACACCGCCAGCCTGGAAATCGCGCTGCTGCGCGCAGCCGGCATCCCCGCCCGCTACGCCTACGGCACCATCGAAGCGCCGATCGAGCAGGTGAAGAACTGGGTCGGTGGCGTGACGACGCCCCAGGCCGCGCTCAGCCTGCTCGCCAAGGGCGGAATTCCCAGCATCGCCCTGATTGCCGGTGGCGGCATCAGTGCGGTCCAACTGGAGCACGTCTGGGTCGAGGCATGGGTCGACTACATCCCGAGCCGGGGCGCAAAACAGGTGAATGGCGACACCTGGGTGCCGCTTGACGCAAGCTTCAAGCAATACCAGTTCACCAGCGGCATGGATCTGCCGACACAGGTGCCGTTCGACGCCCAGGCCATCCTCGATCAGGCGACCAGCACCGCCACCGTCAATGAAACCGAAGGCTGGGTACAAAACCTCGATCAAGCCAGCCTGCAAACCGCGCTCTCGGACTATCAGACGAGTGTGCAGAGCTACCTGGAGCAGAACGCTCCCGAGGCCACCGTCGGCGATGTGCTCGGCACGCAGGCGATCGTGCTGGAGGAGCACAGGATCCTGCTCGGCACGCTGCCTTACAAGACGGTCGCGAACGGCGCGCGCTTCGCCACCATGCCGGCCAATCTGCAGTGGAAATACCGTACCGCGCTCTACACCGGCGAGGCCGACTATTTCGGCGATCCCACGGGCAGCCAGTTGGTGGCGCTGAACGGCAGCACCGCCCGCCTGGCGGGACGCAAGATCACGCTTTCCTTCATCCCGGCGACCCAGGACGACGAAGACCTGATCAACAGTTACCTGCCGGCGCCGCACGAAGATGGCACCCCGATCGACCCCTCGGAGCTGCCCAGCAGCCTGCCCGGCTACCTGATCAACCTGAAGGCAGAGATTGGCGTCGATGGTGAGATCGTCAGCCAGAGCACGGTAGCCAGCACGATGGGCCAGACACTGACCCAGATCACCGCAATGTTTAACCCGGGCACCCAGAGCTGGGAGCAGGGCGACGCCAACCAGCCGATTGCAGGCGAGTACCACGCCATTGCTCTTGATCTGCAGGGCGTGGGCCAAACGCAACTGAGTGCGCTGAAAGCCCGCCTCGAAGCAACGCAGGCGAAACTGCAGCAGTTCCAGCAGAACCCGGGCGATCCGACGCCGGTGCAGGATCTTGATAAAGAAGATCTCGCGGGTGACCTGTTGTACGGTGGAATTCTCGGCTATTTCGCCAGCGTGGACGGATCTGACCAAATCACTGCGCGCTCCCGCGGAGACATTGTGAGCCACCGGTTTCCGAGTTACGGAGCCTTTTTCGCTTCCGCACAGCCGGCCTACTGGTTCGGGATCGCACGCAGCGTGAGCTTTCCGGGCGTGATGATGGATGTGGACCGGCTGATGTACCAGCTTACGGCGAAGGACAACGATCCGGTGAAACACCGCGCCTATATGCGTCAGGTGGGCGCGGCCGGCAGCGCCTTCGAGCACGCGGTGCCGGAGCGTCTGTTCATCGACACCAGCACCTGCAACGCGCCGGGCACTACAACGCCGGATCCGACTTTGCCGGCCTGTGCGCAAGGGATCTCGGCGGTCAAGGCGATCGCGATCGCCGCGGCGCAAGGGCAGAAGATCTATACGCTCAATGCCGCGAATCAGGCCTACCATCAGCAGATGCTGGCCGAGATGACGCTGGATGCGGATACAAAGTGGGAGATCGCCAA